>NZ_JBFAOU010000087.1:0-32528 GCF_040675365.1 Catellatospora sp. NPDC049609
GACCAGTTGGTTGGCGGTGGCCAGTTCGGGGCAGCGGGCCAGTAGGGCGGTCAGCTTTTCGGCGTCGGCGCTGGTGAGGTTGTCGGGGTGTCGGCCGCGCACGTACGCGAGGCGGACCCGGCGGTCGCCCCAGACCGCCGCGGCCAGCTCCGTCAGGCAGGGCACCGGCTCGGACGTGCCGAACCACCGGACCGGGTCGAGGTGGAAGCGCTCGGCGCTGCGGGCCGCCCGCTGCCGGGCCTCGCCGGTCAGCCCGGCCCAGACCTTCATCCGGGCGCCCTCCAGCATCTCGCCGAGGCCGAGCTGCTGCGCCGGGCCGGCCAGCCCGAGGAACGCCAGCGCGCCGGCCTCGTCCAGGCCGACGCCGGTCAGCCGGGTGCGGTAGCCGCCGTCGAGCCGGTAGCCGCCCGCCGGGCCCCGCGCCGCGCGCACCGGCACGCCCGAGGCGACCAGCGCCTCGACGTCGCGCTGCACCGTACGCTCGCTGACCTCCAGCAGCCGGGCCAGCTCCTGGCCGGACGCCTGGCCGCGGACCTGGAGGTGCAGGAGCAGGGTCATCATCCGGGAGGCGCGCATCGGCTCATCTTCGCCGACGTATACGACAGAGGATGTCGGGAATTCGGGGCAGACTCGTCTGCGGCCGTGCCGATCGGGGCACGGCGTGCGTGGAAAGGCGACGACATGACCGAGCAGCCCGTCCGGATCTCACCCGAGCAGTTCCACCAGGCCGAGGGGGTCGACGACTGGCGCGTCATCGGCGACGGCGCGTGCGCGTGGTTCCGTACGCCCTCGTTCGCCGCGGGCGCCCGGCTGGTGCAGGCGATCAGCGAGCTGCCCGGCGGGCACAGTCCCGACGTCGACCTGCGCGCCGGCGCGGTGACGGTGCGGCTGGTCACGTGGGTGCCCGGCTTCTTCGGGATGACCGAGGAGCACGTCGAGCTGGCCCGGCAGATTTCAGCGGCCGCGCGGGGGCTCGGGCTGACCGCCGACCCGTCCCTCGCGCAGAACGTGCAGTTCTGCATCGACGCGCTGGACGTGGGCGCGGTGATGCCGTTCTGGCTGGCGGTGCTCGGCTACACCGAGCGGGGTGACTGCCCCGGCGACATGATCGACCCGCGGCACCGCGGGCCGCTGGTCTACTTCCAGGAGATGGACGCGCCGCGCCCGCAGCGCAACCGCGTCCACCTCGACATCTGGGTCGCGCACGACCAGGCCGAGGCGCGCGTCAAGGCGGCGCTGGAGGCCGGCGGCCGCCTGGTCACCGACGAGAACGCACCCTCGTGGTGGGTGCTGGCCGACGCCGAGGGCAACGAATGCTGCATCGGCACCTGGCTGACCAGGCACTGACCCGTGTGGCGGCGGGCGTTCGGCTGGGCGGCACTGCCGCTGCCGGCCGGCGCCGCGCCCGGTCCGGCCGGCCGGGACGGACCGCGCCGCCTGATCTGCTGCGCACGGAGCCGCGCGAAGGCGGAGCGGCCCGCCACCGGACCGCCCCGCCACCGGTCAGCGCCGCTTCAGGGCGAAGACGCCCCAGCCCAGGTACGGCCGCTGGTAGCGGACGTAGTCGAGCGGCGCGCGGTCGAGCTCGGCGCGGAACTGCGCGGCCAGCTCGTCGTCCGGGTTGGCGTCGAGCCAGGTCCGGATGCTGAACCACTGCGCCGCGACGTACCGGTCCCAGCTGTCCTCGTCGGCGAGCACCATCTCGACCAGGTCCCAGCCCTGCGCCTGGAACAGCTCGACCAGGCCGGGCAGGGTCCGGTAGTCCTCCTTGACCCGGCCGTGGCACGCCTCGACGGTGGCCTGGTCCGGCGGGTCCAGCCGCCAGAACGGCTCGCCGACCAGCACCAGCCCGCCCGGTCGCAGGCTGCGTTCGAGCAGCTCGACGGTGCCCGCCGGCCCGTCGCCGAGCCAGGTGGCGCCGATGCAGCACGCCACGTCGACCGGGGTGGGGGACACGTGCCCGGCGGCGTCGCCGTGCACGAAGCGCACCCGGTCGGCGACGCCGAGCACGGCGGCGCGTTCCCGGGCCTGGGCGGTGAACACGGTGCTGATGTCGACGCCGGTGCCGGTGATCCCGTGGTCACGGGCCCACAGGCAGAGCATCTCGCCGCTGCCGCTGGCCAGGTCGAGCACGGTCGTGCCCGGCCGCAGGCCGACGGCCCGGCCCAGCACGGCGAACTTCTCCTCGGTGAACGGGTCGTGGATGCGGTGGCCGCTCTCGCGGATGACGAAACTACGTGGAAGATCCACTTCTGCGATTCCTCTGGTCGGGTCCAACGGTCGGCATGCAGTCGAGGTTGACCACGGGCGCGGGCATCAAAGCACCTCCAGAGATCGTGAAAGCCGCAACCTAGCGGCGGGCGGCGGTGCCGTCGAGCGGGTTTCCGGTCCCCGCCTCCCCCCGGAGGGCGGGGACCGGTGCGCGCTCAGGCGAGCCGGCGCAGGCCGACGAACTGCAGCTCGGCGAGCGCGGCCACCGCGGCGGCCTGCACCAGCACGAACGCCGTGCCCGCGCCGGTGAGCGGGTACGGGCCGGCCAGCGTCAGCACCACACTGGCGATCACCCAGCCGGCGTTGCCGACGATCACCGTCCACACCGCGCCGCGGCTGATCCGGCGGCGGGTGCCGATGGCGACGAGCAGCGCCGCGTACCCGATGAGGAACGCGCCGACCGGCGCCGACAGGCTCCGCGGCGCGCCGAGCAGCTCGCCGAGCGGGCCGCCCGCGGCCAGCAGCAGCACGCCCATGGCGCCGGAGGCGACGGCGTCGGCGGCCAGCGCGATCCGCAGCAGCCGGTCGGGCGCCGTACCCGTCGCCATGGTGTCGAGGTCACGAGTCGTCATCGGTCGTCTCCTTGCCTGAGGGCCACGGGCGTGGCCGCGGCGGGCCGCAGCGCGGCCCGGTCGGTCGCCACCCACGATCGGGTGCCGAGGGTCGCGGTGTCGATGACGTGCGAGGTAATGGCGCCGGTGCGGGCGGCCCGCATAGGGTCGGTCGCGGGGAGGGACCGATGACGACGACGGCGCAGGCGCAACGTCCGGTGGGCGAGCTGCTGCGGCAGTGGCGGGAGCACCGCCGGCTGTCCCAGCTGGACCTGTCGAACCAGGCCGAGGTGTCCACCCGGCATCTGAGCTTCGTGGAGACGGGACGCTCGCGGCCCAGCCGGGACATGGTGCTGCACCTGGCCGAGCAGCTCGACGTGCTGCTGCGCGAGCGCAACCGGCTGCTGCTCAGCGCCGGGTACGCGCCGGTGTACGCGCAGACCGCGCTGGACTCGCCACCGATGGCCGCGGTGCGCACCGCGCTGCGCCAGGTGCTCGACGGCCACGAGCCCTACCCGGCGGTCGTCGTGGACCGGTGGTGGCACCTCGTCGACGCCAACGCCGCGCTCGGCGTGCTCACCGCCGGGATCGCGCCGCACCTGCTGGCCGCCCCCGCGAACGTGCTGCGGGCCGGGCTGCACCCGGACGGCATGGCGCCCCGCATCGTGAACCTCGGCGAGTGGCGCGCGCACCTGCTCGGCAGGCTGCGCCGGCAGGTCGCCGCGACCACCGACCCGCAGCTCGCCGACCTGTACGCGGAGCTGTGCGGCTACCCGTGCGAGCAGCCCGAGCCGGAGGTCGAGACGCCGGGCGCGGGCGACATCGCGTTGCCGCTGCGGCTGCGCCACGAGGGCGGGGAACTGGCCTTCATCAGCATCGTCGCGACGTTCGGCACGCCGCTGGACGTCACCGTGGCGGAGCTGACGATCGAGTCGTTCTTCCCCGCCGACCGGCACACCGCCGACGTGCTGCGGGAGCTGCACGGGCAGGGCGGCGCGGCGTCCACGGCGGACCCGCGGCCTTGACGGCCGGGTCCGCGGGTGCCTACGGTACGCGGCGACAACTGAAGACTTCGCCGACAGAACCACGGCGGGAGAGTCCCGGTGCGGCCGGGACGCCGAAGGAGCAACCACTCCCCGGAATCTCTCAGGCACCCGTACCGCCGCGGTGAGGCGACTCTGGAAAGTCAGGACGGCAGTCCTGCGCCCACGGTGCAAACCACCCCGCCGGTGGTGAAGCTCTCAGGCTCCATGACAGAGGGGGAGGCACACCGACCCCGGTGCCGCGCGTCGCGGCACCCCGGACCAGGGAGCCTCCCGTGAGCACTGCCGTACCCGCGCACCTGCGCTACACCCGCGAGCACGAATGGCTGACCGGCGACGGCGACGTCGCGACGGTCGGCATCACCGCGTTCGCCGCGGGCGCGCTCGGCGACATCGTCTACCTCGAACTGCCCGCACCCGGCCGGACCGTCACGGCCGGCGAGCCGTGCGGCGAGGTCGAGTCCACGAAGTCGGTCAGCGAGCTCTACGCCCCCGCCGACGGCGAGATCGTCGCCGTCAACGAGGCCGCCACGGCCGACCCGGGCCTGCTCAACAGCGACCCGTACGGGCAGGGCTGGCTGTTCCGGCTGCGCCTGACCGGCACCCCGGAGCTGCTGGACGCGGCCGGGTACGCGGCGCTCACCGGGCAGGACGCGTGACCGGGCTGGAGCGCACGCTCGCCGAGTTCGACCCCGAGGTGGCCGCGGCGCTGCGCGCCGAGCTGGGGCGCCAGCGCGACACCCTGGAGATGATCGCCAGCGAGAACTTCGCGCCGCTGGCCGTGCTGCAGGCGCAGGGCTCGGTGCTGACCAACAAGTACGCCGAGGGCTACCCGGGGCGGCGCTACTACGGCGGCTGCGAGCACGTCGACGTCGTCGAGCGGCTGGCGATCGAGCGGGTCAAGGCGCTGTTCGGCGCGGCGTACGCCAACGTGCAGCCGCACTCGGGCGCGCAGGCCAACGCCGCCGCCATGGCCGCGCTGATCCAGCCCGGCGACACCATCCTCGGGCTGGACCTGGCCCACGGCGGCCACCTCACGCACGGCATGCGGATCAACTTCTCCGGCCGCCTCTACCGCGCCGTGGCGTACCGCGTCTCCGAGCAGGACGGACGCGTCGACATGGGCGAGGTCGAGCGGCTCGCGCACGAGCACCGGCCCGCTCTGATCATCGCGGGCTGGTCGGCGTACCCCCGGCAGCTGGACTTCGCCGCGTTCCGGCGGATCGCCGACGCGGTCGGCGCCCGGCTCATGGTGGACATGGCCCACTTCGCCGGGCTGGTCGCGGCGGGCCTGCACCCCAACCCGGTGCCGTACGCCGACGTGGTGACGACCACCACCCACAAGACGCTCGGCGGCCCGCGCGGCGGCGTGGTGCTGACCCGCCACGAGGACGTCGCACGCAAGGTCGACAGCGCCGTCTTCCCCGGTCAGCAGGGCGGGCCGCTGCAGCACGTGATCGCCGCGAAGGCGGTGGCGTTCCGGATGGCGGCCGAGCCGGAGTTCGCGCAGCGGCAGCGGCGTACGCTCGCCGGCGCGCGGCTGCTCGCACAGCGGCTCGGCGAGCCCGACGTGGCGGGGGCGGGGATCACCGTGCTCACCGGCGGCACCGACGTGCACCTGGTGCTGGTGGACCTGCGCGCGTCCACGCTGGACGGGCGGCAGGCCGAGGACCGGCTGCACGCGGTCGGGATCACGGTGAACCGCAACGCGGTCCCGCACGACCCCCGGCCGCCGCTGGTCACCTCCGGGCTGCGCATCGGCACCGCCGCGCTGGCCGCCCGCGGCTTCACCGAGCCGGACTTCGTCGAGGTCGCCGACGTGGTCGCGCAGGCGCTGCTGCCGTCCTTCGACAGCGCGGTCGCCGCCTGGCTCCGCTCCCGCGTCACCGCCCTCACCACCACCCACCCCCTCTACCCGGGCCTCTGAACCCCGCCCGCCCGCTCCCTTTTTTCCATAGACGTTGGCCTATCTGGATGACTTTTCGTAGATCACCTTCATCCGGATAGGCCAACGTCGATCAAAAAGCCGGCCGGGAGGGGCTCAGCGGTCGGTGGTGGGCGCGGGTGCGGCGCTGGGCCGGGGCAGCGCGCCGAGCTGGGTGTACACGTTGTCCGGCGTGGCGGTCCGGGTGACCGTCTCGGCCAGGAAGCCGGCCGCGTGCACCTCGGGCACGTCGGTGTCGGCGAGCACCACCAGCGTCGCGCTGCGCTGCGGGATGGACATGACCACGCTGGTGTAGCCGGCGATGCTCCCGTCGTGCCCCCACCAGCCGCCGCTTTCGAAGATCGCGAACCGGTACGCGGCCCCCGGTCCGGAATCCTGCGCCCGCGCCAGCCGCAGCGCCTGCGTCGCCGGGTCCAGCAGGCTGCCCTTGCCCAGCGCCAGCGCCCAGGAGGTCATGTCGGCGTACGACGACACGGCGGCGCCCGCGGCCCCGGCCCAGGACGGGTTCCACAGCGAGGCGTCGGCGACCGCGCCGCCCGCGCCGCGGGTGTAGCCGCGCGCGTACGGCGCGGGCAGCTCACCGGTGGCGGGACAGCTCGTGTGGGTCAGCCGCAGCGGCTCGAACACGTGCTCGCGGAGGTGCTCGCCGTAGGGCTGCCCGCTCACCCGCTCCACCGCCATGCCCAGCAGCACCGCGTTGACGTCGACGTCCTCGAAGCGGCTGCCGGGTGCGAAGCTGAGCGGGTGTGCGGCGGTGACGGCCACGAGCTCGCGCGGGGTCACCGCGCCCGCGCCCGGCCCCGCGGGCAGCTTCGCCAGCATCGCGTCGACGAAGGACCGGTCCTGCTCGTACGAGTACAGGCCGCTGCGCATGTCGCCGAGCATCCGCAGGGTGATCCGGTCCCCGGCGGGCACCCCGTCGACGTACCGCGCGATCGGATCGGACAGTCGCATCAGGCCCTGCTCGACCAGCCGCAGCACGGCGGTGCCGGTGAACGTCTTGGTCACGCCGCCGATCCGCATGTGGTCGTCCAGGCTCATCGGCCTGCCGGTGACGTCGTCGCTCACGCCCAGAGCCCGGCTGTACTCGACGACGCCCGGCACCGAGATGCCGACGATCGCGCCGGGGATGCCGAGCTGCCGCATGGCCGCGGTGACCGCGATGTTCAGCCGGGCGGGCAGATCGTCGACGGGCGCCGGGGGCGTGCTCGCGGTGCCCGGCACCGATCGGGTCGCCGCGCATCCGGCGGTCGCCGCCTCGACGACCAGCGCGCCCGCCCCGGCCAGCAGCCCGCGGCGCGACACCCGCCCCACGGCCGATACGGCCCGGCCCGTGGTGACCGCATTTCGGCCTGCGGGCGGCGCGGTCTGGTCGGCCGGCGTCGCGGCCCGGCCACCGGTAGGTGCGGCTCGGCTTGCGGGCGGTGGTCCTTCCGCGCTCATCGCGGGGGCCAGAGGGCGTCGATGCGGGCGACCGAGCGGTCGATCTGCGCCGTGGTCACCCTGCCCTCGCGGATCAGCCGCAGCACCAGGTCGACGGTCTGCTCGACGACCGCCGTGTCGTAGACGGCCTGGTTGCAGAAGACGAGCTGGTCCACGCCCGCTTGCAGGGCGTACGTGGTGGCCTCGTCCCGGCCGTAGCGGCTGGTGATGGCGACCGCCTGCATGTCGTCGGTGACCACCACGCCCTCCCAGCCGAGCTGCCCGCGCAGCAGGTCGGTGACGACCGCCTTGGACAGCGACACCGGCCGGTCGGGGTCGAGCTTGCGGTTGAGGAAGTGGGTGACCATCACCGTGTCCACCGTGCCCGCGTCGATGAGCCGCTGGAACGGCTCGATCTCGGCGCGGGTCCAGGTGCCGGTGACGTCGACGGCCTCGAAGTCGGTGTTGCCGGAGGCGCTGCCCAGCCCCGGGAAGTGCTTGATCGAGGTACGCACGCCGGCCTTGCGGTACTCGCCGATGGTGTCGGTGCAGCAGGACACCACGACGTCCGGGTCCGCCGAGAAGCTGCGCTGGAGCAGGGCGATCGCCGGGTTGTCCGGGTTGACCGCGAGGTCGGCGACGGGGGCGAAGTTGAAGTTCACCCCGATCTGCACCAGCGTCTGCGCCATACCCGCGGCCCAGGCCCGGGTCTGCGCAGGGGAGTTCGCCGCGCCGATCTGGGCCTGCGACTTCGTGGCGGGGAAACCGTTCTGCGGACCGAGCCGGGCGATCCGGCCGCCCTCCTGGTCGATCGAGACGATCAGCCCGTGCGGCGCGGCCTCGGTCAGCGACTTGATCAGCGCGGTGACCTGCGGCGGGGAGTCGATGTTGCGGCTTCCCTCGCTGAGCTGGTCCCGGTCGAACAGGATGACGCCGCCGAGCCCCTGCTCGCGGATGGCCCGCATGATCCAGTCGTCGGGGCCCACCGTGGCGCCGCGGAAGCCGACGATCATCATCCGGGCGATCTTCTTGCGCAGCGCCGCCTCGTCGGCGGGGCTGGGGGCCGGCGATGGGGTAACCGGTTGCGCCGCCGTCGCCGCCGGCGTCGTGGTGTCCTTGGCCCGGCACGCGCCGAGCCCCGCCGCCACCGCGGCCGAGCCGATGCCCGCGAGCAGCCCACGGCGGGTCAATCCGTCGCGCGTCACCCCATCCACGTTACTGACCAGGCAGGATCCGAACCCCCTGATCATCGCGATCCGGAACCCGGCGATCTTGTCTGCGGTGCCCCCGATTCCGGCCTCGAACCGTATCTTCCGCCCGCCGCCCGCCGCCCGCCGCCCGCCGCCCGCCGCCGCCCCTTCCCGGGCGGCGGCCCAGCGCGTCATCACGTTCTGCGCCCAACACGGGTGCAGCTGCCCCACGGGCGCACTGTGCCGACCAAGATCCCGTCGATCTTGCGCGAACTGTTAGGGCTTCGTCCCTTTCGTGCGTGTCGTACCCACAGTTCGCGCAAGATCGGCGTGGGCAGGTGGGTCGGGGTGGGGCGCTTCAAGCTGCGGGCGGCTTACTTGGCCACGATTCTTGCACTAGCTTGCAGCGTGCTAGATGTTTCTTGCATAAACTCTGCTGCCGTGGCCCTCTGATATGACTCGTGAGCGGGTCTGAAATCTGCGCCAGCGGTGGTGGTAACGCCGAATCGGCTCGGTAATTCGCTGGTATAGCGCGCTTTTGGCTTGACGGCAGGGTCTCGGGATGGCCTCGACCGCTTGTCTATTTTTTGCGTAGAGCTATGGACTCGGGGACCGCGGCGGTCTTACTCTGCTGGCGTCCCGTTCGGTGCGCCCTCGCGAGGTGTCCGCAACGCGGCCGCCGCGTCACCGCCCGCTCCGCGTGCCGGCGGCGGCCCCACCACACCCCTGATCCGATGCCGCGCACCCCCGGTACGCGCGTTTCGTCCTGATAGGAGCCATTGATGAAGCTCCGCTCCACCCTGCTGGCCGCGGTCGCCGCGACCGGCCTGCTCGCGGCGTCGAGCCCCGCGCTCGCCGGCGCCGCGCCCGCCGCCCCGACCCCGCCCACCCTGCCCGGCACCGCGCTGCCGCTACCCGACCTGCCCGGCGGCCCCGGCGCGACGGTCCCGTTCACCGAGTACGAGGCCGAGTCGGCCCGCACGAACGGCTCCGTGCTCGCGGCCACCCGCGCGTTCACGAAGCTCGCCGCGGAGGCGTCCGGCCGCCGCGCGGTCGCCCTCGACGCGGGGGAGTACGTCGAGTTCACCCTGGCCAAGGCCGCGAACGCGGTCGACGTGCGCTACTCGGTGCCGGACGGCACGACGGCCGCGCTGACCGTGACCGCGAACGGCAGGGCCGCCGGCTCGCTGGCGCTGACCTCGGCGTACGCGCACGTGTACGGCAACTATCCGTACACGAACAACCCGGCCGACCGGGGGCAGCACCACTACTTCGACGACGCGCGCACCCTGCTCGGCCGCACGCTGGCCGCGGGCACCCGGGTGCGGCTGCGGGCGAGCGCCCCCGCCGTGCTCGACCTCGCCGACTTCGAGCTGGTCGCCGCCGCCGGGTCCAGCCCGGACGGCTTCCTGAACGCGCTCGACTTCGGCGCCGACCCGACCGGCGCGGCCGACTCGGGCCAGGCGCTGCAGACCGCCATCGACGCGGCCCGCGACCAGTCGCGCGGCCTGTGGATCCCGCCGGGCGAGTACGCGGTGACCCGCAAGCTCCAGGTGGACCGGGTGACCGTACGCGGCGCCGGCCCCTGGCACACCGTGCTGCGCGGCGCGGGCGTGGGCGTGTTCGGCAACGCCGCGCCGACCCCGAGCACCGGCGTGCACCTGTCCGACTTCGCGGTCTTCGGCGCCACGACCGGCCGCGACGACTCCACCATCGACAGCGGCTTCGGCGGCTCGCTCAGCGACTCGACCATCAGCAACGTCTGGGTGGAGCACGTCAAGGTCGGCATGTGGTTCGACGGCCCGTCGCAGAACCTGACCATCGACGGCGGCCGCATCAAGAACGTCTGGGCCGACGGCCTGAACCTGCACAACGGCGTCAGCCACAGCACGGTCACCGACCTGTTCGTGCGCAACACCGGCGACGACGGCATGGCCATGTGGTCGGCGAGCAACGCCGACACCGGCAACACCTTCGCCCGCAACACGGTGTCGCTGCCGATGCTGGCCAACGGCCTGGCGGTGTACGGCGGCCGGGACAACACGGTTCGCGACAACATCGCCGCCGACACCGTCACCCAGGGCGGCGGCGTGCACGTGGGCAACCGCTTCGGCGCGAGCCCGCTCGCGGGCACCACCACGATCAGCGGCAACCTGCTGGTGCGCACCGGCAGCCTGGTGCCCAACGAGCCGACGCAGATCGGCGCGCTGTGGTTCTGGGCGGCCGACGGCCCGATGACCGGCGCGATCAAGGTGCGCGACCTGTCGCTGGTGGACAGCTCGTACGCCGGCCTGCACTTCTTCGGCAAGAGCATCACCAACGTGTCGGTGGAGCGGGTGGCCGTGCTGCGGGCCGGGACGGTCGCGCTGCAGCTGCAGGCACCGGGCGCGGCGAGCTTCGCCGGGGTGGTCGCGGTCGGGCTCGGCGGGGCCGGGGTGCACGACTGCGCCAGCGGCTTCGCGGTGACCCGCGGATCGGGCAACCTCGGCTGGTCGGGCACCCGGTGCGGGTTCGCCCCGGCCGGGCAGCTGGAGATCGCCCAGGCGACCGGCGTCGACTACGGCTTCCAGGCGCTGGGCGGCGCGGCGGTCCAGCCGGTCGCGATCACCAACCCCGGCCCGGAGCCGATCACGGTCGAGGCCGTCGTGCCGCCGCGCGGGTACACCGTCGACGGGGTCTGCCCGGTCATCGCCGTCGGGGCCACCTGCACCCTGTCGGTGCGGTTCGCCCCACAGACCTCGGGCAACTACGCCGGGCTGCTCACCGTGCACAGCAGCTCGCCCGCGGGCCCGTACGTGGTGGGCCTGCGCGGCATCGGGTTCGACCCGGACGGCAACCTGGCGCTGGGCCGCGACATCACGTCGAGCTCGCAGGCCGGGTGGTGGATCGCCCCGCCGAACCTGGTCGACGGCGACCCGGCGACGTACTTCGAGTCGCTCAACGGGGCCTTCCCGCAGACCGTCACGCTGGACCTGGGCCACCAGGTCGAGATCTGCCGGATCGTGCTGAAGCTGCCCGCCAACTGGGGCGGCCGCCGGCAGACCATCGCGGTCGCGGCCGACGGGGCGCCGCTGGTGCCCGCGGCGGAGCACCTGTTCGCCCCGGAGACCGGCAACGTCGTCACCATCGCCTTCCCCGCCGTCACGGCCCGGGAGCTGACGCTGACCTTCACGTCGAACACCGGGTGGCCGGCCGCCCAGATCTCCGAGTTCGAGGTGTACGCGAACTGATCGGCGCCCCGGCGTGCAGCGCCCCGTTCACCCCGCTCCGGCGGCGTGCGCGGGGCGCTTTCACCGGTCAGCGGTGGTACGCGGCCGCGTGGGCGGGCGACAGCGGGCTCGGGCCGCGGTGGCCGGACGGCTTGAGCGTGGCCCGCGCCGTGTCCTGGGCCTTGCGGATCTCCGTCATCAGCCGGTCCGCGGGCACCGGACGGGCCAGTGCGAAGCCCTGCACCTGGTCGCAGCCGAGCTCGTCCAGCATCGCCAGCGCGGTGAGGTCCTCCACGCCCTCGGCCGTCACGAACAGGCCCAGGTTGTGCGCCAGCTCGATGGCGCTGCGAACCAGGATCGCGTCGCCGGGATCGGTGGCCAGATCGTGCACGAACGTCTTGTCGATCTTCAGCTCATCGGCGGAGAGCAGCTTGAGCTGGTTCAGCGAGCTGAACCCGGTGCCGAAGTCGTCGATCGACACCTGCACGCCGTCGCGCCGCACCCGGCGCAGCACGTCCTGCGCGCGGACGGGGTCGGTGGTCATGCCGCTCTCGGTGATCTCCAGGCGGAGCAGGGTCGCGGGCAGGCCGTGCTCGGCCAGCGCGGAGCGCACCTGGCCCACGAACGCGTCGTCGAGCAGGCAGTTCGGCGAGACGTTGACCGAGACGGTCAGCGGGTGGCCCTGCGCGCACCACTTCGCCGCCTGCTTCACCGCGATCCGCATCAGGTGGTAGGTGAGCGGGATCTCCAGCCCGCCGGTCTCCGCCACGTACAGGAACGCGTCGGGCGCGAGCAGGCCGAGCTGCGGGTGCTGCCAGCGCACCAGCGCCTCGGCCGCGGTGACCGTGGCGTCGGCCAGCCGCACCTGCGGCTGGTAGTAGAGCACCAGCTCGCCGTGCGGGTCGCCCTCGGTCAGCAGATCACGCAGGTCGCCGAACAGCGCCATCCGGCTCGGCTGGTCGGTGTCGACGTCGGGGTCGTAGAGGGCCACGCCCTTGCCCGTGGTCTTGGCCCGGTACATCGCCGCGTCGGCGTGGCGCAGCATGTCCTCGGCGCTGGTGCCGGTGGAGCCCAGCGCCATGCCGACGCTGCCGCTCACCGCGGCGGAGCCCGCGGGCAGCAGGTAGTTGCGGCGCAGCGCGCCGGTGGCCCGCTCGGCGATCTCCAGGGCGGCCTCCACCGACCCGACCCGCGGCAGCAGCACCGCGAACTCGTCGCCGCCCAGGCGGGCCACGGTATCCCCGTCGCGGACCACCTTGCGCAGCCGGTGCCCGGTCTCCACCAGTACGTCGTCGCCGGCCTGGTGGCCGAGCGTGTCGTTGACGGCCTTGAAGCCGTTCATGTCGATGAGCATGACCGCGAGCCGGTCGGCCGGGTCGGCGCTCGCCGGGTCGAGCGCGTCCTCCAGCCGCCGCTGGAACAGCAGCCGGTTGGCCAGCCCGGTGAGCGGGTCGTGCAGCGCCTGGTGCTGGCTGACCTCGGCGTGCTGCAGCACCCGCCGCTGGTAGCCGAGCATGACCCGCCAGATCGCGGCGACCAGCCCCAGGCCCACCGCGAACCCGACGACCGTCGCGGCGAACATCCGGGTCTGCACCTTGCGCAGGTCGGCGACCAGCTTCTGGGCCTGGGTGTGGTGGGCGCGCGACACCTCGGTGATGTCGTGCTGGAGCGTGTAGTAGGCCGGGGTGACCTCGAGCCGGTCCTGGGTGACCGCCTGCGGGTTGCGGTCGGTCACCATGACGATCAGCTCGTCGGCCGCCTGACGGTATGCCGACTGCTCGGCCTGCAGGCGCAGCGCGTCCTCGTGGGCCTCACCGGTGCTCAGCTCCACGGCCCGGCGCAGCGCCGCGTCGGCCTGCGCGGCCGACTCCAGGTAGCGGGCACGCGCGGCGACCGAGGGTTCCAGCTGGTAGTGGCGGGCCTGCATCTCCTGCACCGCCACGGCCGAGCTGGCCTCGCTGAAGATCGCGTCCAGGACCAGCGCCTTGGCCTGCACCTCGGTGGCCTGGGTGGCCTGCAGGGTGCCCCAGAGGGTGAACGCGCCCAGCCCGCACAGCACGGCCGCCAGGGCGGCGGTCATGCCGAGGCTGCGGCGCGGCCGCAGCACCGGATCGGCCCGGCGGGCGGCTGCGCCCTGCCTGCCGAGCCGTTTGACGGCCCGCCTCCAAGACGGCCAACGCATGTTGTGGGGGTCCTCCTCCGACGGGTCCAGCGGACCGGCCTGTTGCGGTGCTGCAAGCAGTAGAAGCCGCCCACCCTATGCGGCAATTCCGATTTTCCCGAGATTAATGATAATAATTCACGATATGGACAAGCCCCACGAGTCGGGCGCGGCGCGCCGTATGTTGCGGGTGGTGAGCGTGATGCTCACCGCCGCGCTGTGCGGTGTGGTCGCCGCGTGCGGCGGGTCGCCCGAACCGGACGCCAAGCCCCAGGTCGTGCGTCTGGGTGCACTGGTGCCGCTCACCGGCGACAACGCTCCGACGGGCAAGCGCCTGCTGGAGGCGTACCAGATCGCGATCCAGGACGCCAACGAAGCCGGCGGGGTGCTCGGCCGGCAGGTGGAGCTCGTCGTCGGCGACGACGCCTGCGACCCCGGCACCGCGGTGGTCAAGGCCAACGAGATGATCGGCCGTGACATCACCGTATCCGTCGGCGGGGGCTGCAGCGTGGCCGCGGTGCCCACGCTCAAGGTGTTCCACACCGCCGGCATCCCGATGATCATCCCCGCGGCGAACTCGACCGACCTGCTGGTCCCCGGGTACAACAGCGTCTTCCTGCTGTCGGGCACCACCACCGTGGAGGCCTCGCACGCCGTGGCCGCGATGGAGTCGATGGGCCGCAAGCGGCTGCTGGTGATCGACGACGGCACCAGCTTCCCGGAGACCATCGCCGACGCCGCCGTGACGGACATGCGCGACAACGGGGGAAAGCTGTCCCTGGTCGGCCAGATGACCATCAGCCAGGGCGCCAACAGCTACCCGCGGGTCGTCGACACGGTCGAGGAGACGAACGCCGACCTGGTCTTCTTCACCGGGTACTACCCCGAGGCCGCGCGCGTGATCCGCGACCTGCGCGACTCCGGCTTCCAGGGCGCGATCATGCTCTCCGACGCGGGCACCGATCCCACGCTGTTCGACCAGCTCACCCCGAAGCAGGAGCAGGGGGTGTACGGCATCACGCTGCCGCTGGCCCAGTTCGAGCCGCGCGCCACGCAGTGGGCCGCCAAGTACCGGGCCTCCTACGGCCACGAGCCCGGCCCGTTCACCATGCAGGCCTACGACGCCGTCCGGCTCAGCCTGAACGCGATCCAGCGGGCCGGGACGGTCGACCGCGAGGCCGTACGCCAGGCGATAGCCGGGACCACGCCGGCCGACATCGAGCTGCTGTCCGGGCCGGCCCGGTTCCAGGCGAACGGCACCCAGCCCAACCCCACCTTCGTCCTGCTGCAGATCAAGAACGGCGAGTTCGCCCTCGTCCGCGAGGTCAGCTGACCGTGGCGCACTGACCGGCCGACCGTGTCCCACCGGCGGCCGGGGCGGCGGCCCGGTGCCGCCGGTCGCCCGCGCGGGGGCCGGGCGGGCGACGTTCACCTCCTGAGCCGCGGACTCTCCGGTCCCGACGGTGGTTAGCGCCCCTGCGAGCGGGTATCCGGTCGGCGACGGGCCGCGTCCTTCAGCGTGCTCGGCACGGAAAAGGAGGTCTGCTCATGGCAAGGAACAACGGAGTCGCCGCTTCGGCGGAACAGCTCAAGGAGACGCTCGCCGAGTCGGGCCGCGCGGTCGCCGCGCAGGCCGGCGAGGTCAAGCACACCCTGGTCGAGTCCGGTCACACCCTCGCGGCGCAGGCCGGCGAGGTCGTGCACGACTTCGCCGAGCGGGTGCCGTCCAGCTCCCAGGAATGGGAGGCGGCGGGCCGCGACGTCATGGAGAGCATCCGGCGCAACCCGCGGCCGTGGGTCATCGGCGCGGCGGTCGTGACCGTCGTGTGGTGGCTGGGCCGTAAGTCGAAGCGGTCGGCGTAACGGTCGCTCCGGCACCGCGAGGGCCGGTCGGCTCCACCCTCCCCGGGGTGGGAGCCGACCGGCCCTCGCGGTGTTCCCGGCGGTCGGACCTCGCTCGCTCCCTATCGGACCGTCGTCCGGTGCGCAATCCCTCGGTGACGGACATTGTGTGCGATCGGCCGAGGTGGAGAGTGCGTAACCTGCCGAACGGTCGGGGTGGCGGGGGCCTCGCGGGGTGGGCCAACCAGTCTGTGCGAACCGTCTACATGCGACCTCAATTGGTCTTTCGGGCAATAGTTACAGACGAATAGTTTTCGCGTGAATCATCTCTTATCGCTGTCACCTGCTGTAGTCTGCACCGAGCTACCCGTTACCGTTGCGGTGATCCAGGCGCGCCGTGCGGCGACGACCCGCGGGTGGCGACACTTTCCGGGGAGCGGGTGTGCTTGACATCGACGATTGCCTCCAGCAGCTGATGGAGCTCCAGGGCGTGCACGGGGCGAGCCTCATCGACTTCCCCAGCGGATCGGTCATCGGGGCGGCCGGCCGCGGGCCGGGCAGCATCGGCGACGCGCCCGCGGACGCCGCCGGCATGATCCACGCGACCATGCAGACCGCGGCGTTCGCCACCGTCGGGCAGCCCGCCCATGTCGAGGACATCGTGATCACGGCGGGCAACGGGTACCACGTGATGCGCCTGCTGCGCTCGGACATCGAGGCGCGGATGGTGCTCTACCTGTGGCTGGACCGGGCGGTGGGCAACCTGGTGGTGGCGCAGCGGCAGCTGAGCGCCATCGCCGCACAGTTCAGCGCGAACTGACCAGCGCATGTCGATGAGCCCACGACAGCCGCTGCTGCGCGAGTCACTGGAGCCGTGGTGCGCCGCCGGCGTCACCGGCGCGCTGCGCGTCCTCGACCCGCCCGGCGGAGTGGTGTACATCGTGGACGGTCGCATCGCGTACGCCGAATGCCCGGTCGCCTCCGGGCTGGAGCGGCTGCTGACCGCCTCCGGCCGGCTGCCCGCGGAGGCGTGGCGCACCGCGGTCAACGCCGGCCGCGCCCAGCACCGCATCGGCCCCGAGCTGGTCGACGGCGGCCTGGTCGGCCAGGCCGAGCTGGAGGCCCTGAACGTCATGGCCCTCTACGACGCCGCGTTCTTCCTGTTCGACCTCGTGGTGGGGGCGCAGTTCGAGCACCGGGCCCGCCACCCGGTCGGCCACCTGCGCACCCTCGACCTGCGCGCGGTGTGCCAGGAGGTGGACCGGCGCAAGCGGCTGCTCGCCGACGCCTGGCCCGACGCCGCCATCGACACCGCGGCGGTGCTGCCGCAGCGCCGCCTGCGCTCGCAGTGCGTCGCGCTGACCGCGCTGCAGTGGGAGGTCGTCGCCAACGCCGACCGGCGCCGCAGCCCCATCGACCTGGCGCGGCTGCTGGGTCGCGACACCTTCTCGGTGATGCTGGAGGTGCGCCGGATGGCGCGGGCGGGCCTGGTCGAGCCGGGCCGTCCCGGCGGCTCCGCGGCCGCGGAGTCCGTCGCCACGGTGCGCGCCCGAGCGGCCGCGGGTCTGCCCACGACCGGCGAGCACGAGCAGGTGGGCAGGCACGCCCGGCGCGCGCCGGAGCCGGAACCGGTCGCCGAACCCGAACCGGTCGACGTGAGCCTGCCGCCGCCCGTGCTCCCGCACCGCGCCGTACGCCATGAGCCGCCGGCCGGCTACGCGGAGCGGACCGGTGCCGGGGAACCACAGGTGTCCGAACAGATCCTCGCCCGCCTGATCGCCGGGCTGGGGGCGCTGTGATGCGGCACCTTCTGAGATCGGTCCTACGCGGTAGGAGGAGAGGAGTCACCCCTTTGGCACCTGACAGCCCGGTGCTCGCCGAGATACGCGAGCTGCGCGAGCGACTGCCGCACGTGGTGGGCGTGGTCGTGGCCAGCGTGGACGGCATGCTGATCGCGCAGGACACGCACGGCATCGAGCCGGAGGTGTTCGCCGCGATGTCGGCCGCCCAGCTCGGCCTGGGGCAGCAGACCATCGCCGCGGTCCGCGCCGGCGAGTTCCGGGAGACGGTCACCGCCGCCACCGACGGCTATGTGGCCACCTTCGCCGCCGGTCCCACGGCGCTGCTCACCGTCATCGCGGGACGGGAGCTCAACGTCGCCCGCCTGCACCACGAGGCCCGCCCGGTGGCCGCCCGCATCGGCGCGCTCGTGCAGCGCGCCGTCCATCGCTGACCAACCGATCGAACGACCCTTCATCCGGAGAGAACAGAGGTACACCATGGCTGACATGGAGAGCTCGCTGCAGGAAGCGATGCAGATCGAGGGCGCGACCGGCGTCGCGCTCGTTGACTACACCAGCGGCATGGCGCTGGGCACCCTCGGCAGCAGCAAGGACTTCGACCTGACCATCGCGGCCGCGGGCAACACCGACGTGGTACGCGCCAAGCTGCGCACCCTGGAGATGCTCAAGCTCAAGGAGAGCATCGAGGACATCCTGATCACGCTCGGCGCGCAGTACCACGTGATCCGGCCGCTCACCAGCCGCAACACCCAGGGCCTGTTCCTCTACCTGGTGCTGAGCAAGAGCCGGGCCAACCTGGCCATGGCCCGGCACAAGCTCAAGACCATCGAGGAGGGCCTGCAGATGTGACGCCGACGTCCGCGTCGCCGATGGTCAGGGCCGCTGCGCCGGGCCATCGGCGGTCGGGCGGTCGTGATCGGACGTGATTCACTTTAATCTTCGTTCAAATCTGCTATATCGCAGATCGCCCCATGGCGATCAAGGCTGGTCGATCTCATACTGTCCAGTAAGGAAGCGCCGCCGCTTCCCGACCGACAGGAACGGCGCCCGGCTGGCACCGAGCGCCGCTCTAGGCCTCGTCCCACGCAGGGAAGGGAGGACCGATCTCATGTCATATTGGCGCAACAGCCTCCCTCCCGGCAAGGGCCGTTCGAGGGAGAGCGAGGATGCCCGTCTTCTATCGAGGTCCCTGCGCACACATCACCCACCGGGTGCTGGACGTGCGCACCCCGGTGCCCCGCCGGTTCGCGGTCCGCGAGCTGAGCGGCGTGCACATCGTCGAGCTCGCGGCTGAGCACGACGCATCCGGCGCCACCGTCCGGCTCTACGCGACGGGCACCGCCGGCGCCGCCGTCGTGGCGGCCTGGCCGGTGCTCGGCTCGACCCCGCTGACCGTCGTGGCCACCCTCGCCGCGGCCGTGCTGGCGGGGGTCGGCGGGTGCTGGCGCCCGAGGATTCACTCCTACGAGTTGCGCGGGGTCTACCGGGGCCTGCCGCGGGTGCTGTTCCGCAGCGCCGACCCGCGGACGTTCGCCCAGGTGGCCCGGGGCTTGTTGCGAGCGATGCAGTACGCGGCGGACTACGACACGAATTGACATCGCTTCACCTGACAGGCCACATTCGAGATGCCGCGGGTGTACCGTGACGGCGTTGTGTCGCACAGCGGCATCTCGATCTGCCGTATAGCTGCCTGAGGAGCGGGATACCTGTCGGGAGGACCCAATGGTCACGGGTGACTCACCTGCGGTAGCCCGCCGTCGGCTCCGGATGGCCCTGCGCCGCTCGCGCGAGGCGAGGGAGTTCACCCAGGGCCAGGTCGCCGAGGCGCTCGACTGGTCGCTGAGCAAGGTGCAGCGGATCGAGAGCGGCGAGGTCACGGTCTCCGGCACCGACCTGCGGGCATTGCTGGCCTACCTCGACGTCACCGAGCCGGGCACGGTCGAGCAGCTCGCCCGGGACGCGCGCGCCTCGCGTCGCCGCGGCTGGTGGGACCAGCCCGGCTATCGCGCGCATCTCACCCCGGCGACGATGCAACTGCTGCAGTTCGAGAGCCAGGCCGTCGCCATCCGCTGCTTCTCCTCGACCATGGTGCCGGGCGTGCTGCAGACGCGCCGGCACGCGGACGCGGTGTTCGCGTTCTGGAACCGCGAGATCTCCGAGCTCTCCGACGAGCAGCGCGACACCCGCCTCGAAGTGCGCATGCGACGGCACGAGCAGGTGTTCGGGCGCGAGGAACCGCCCGCCTACCTGCTGCTGCTCGACGAGTCCGTGCTGCACCGCGAGGTCGGCGGTCCGGAGGTCATGGCCGAGCAGCTCCAGCAACTGCTGGAGAACGTCACGGCGGGCAGGGTGACGCTGCGCATCGTGCCCTTCTCGCGAGCCGCCGTGGTGGCCATGCTCGGTGCGTTCGTCCTGCTCGACCTCGACGTGGAAGGCGACACCGTCCTCTACCGCGAGAGCTGGCTGCGGGACGAGATGGTGCACGCGTCCGAGGCGGTCAACCGGCATCGCTGGATGTTCGACGAGATGTGGCGACATTCGTACACGGAGGAGAAGTCCGTCCTCCTGCTCGAGGCGCGAATCGCGACGCTGCGCGCGTCGCTGGAGCGCTGAAACCCCCGCCTGATCCATCCCACTGCCATCAAGGAAAGGAACTGTGCACCAGTGTCCGTCGTCGAACAAAACATCGGCTGGATGAAGGCCAAGCGCTGTGACACGAACGCGTGTGTCGAGGTGGCGCTGATCGGTCAGGACATCGCGCTGCGCGACTCGAAAGATCCGTCCGGGCCGGTTCTACGCTTCACCCGCCAGGAGTGGGACGCCTTCGTCGCGGGGGTGGGGGCGGGCGACTTCGCATTCGAATGAGAGCCGTCCGAACGGACCCGCTGTCCCGATGGGGGCGGCGGGTCCGTTCTGCTTGTGCCAATCCGATTCATCGGCCCGGGACGGCTTCGATCGGCTTGTACATTGAAAGGCCAGCCATCGATGGGAGGGTCGACCCATGGCTTCGGACAGTGGCCGCGTCGAATGGCGCATCGGCACCTATTGCGACACCAGTGCCTGCGTCGAGGTGGGCATCGGCGAGGACGGGATCCGGGTGCGCAGGGCGCGCACGGACGGTCCGGTCGTCGTCTTCACCCGCGCGGAATGGGCGGCGTTTCTGCAGTCCGCGAAGGCGGGCGAGTTCGATCTGTGACCGCCCGGCGCCGGATGACCGCCATCGCCGCCGGTCACCGAGCGGCGTCGGCTCCGCGCGCGGTGCTCACCAGTTCCTCCAGAACTGGAACAGCTGGAAGCCGAGGCCCACGGCTTCGAGCGGGATTCCGGACACGTCGAGGAAGAAGAACGTCGCCTCGTCGAACAGCCACCGGACCTGGTCGAGATAGAGCAGCAGGAAGACCAGCAGGATGCCGAACGGCTTGATCTTGTTGCCGACGTGGCGGGCGGAGTCCGACAGGTAGGGCTCGATCGTGCCCCAGCCGTCCAGACCCGGGATCGGCAGCAGGTTGAGGATGGCGGCCGCGACCTGCAGATATGCCAGCAGGGAAAGCCCGGCCCAGAACGCGGCCTGCGGCTGCGAGACCAGGAACAGCGAATCCGGACCCGCGATCGAGACGACCGTCAGCAGGACCGCCGCGGCGACGATGTTCACCGTCGGGCCGGCCAGCGAGACCATGGCGTCGCGGAAGCGGTTGCGCAGCCGGTGCGTCTCGATCAGCACCGCCCCGCCGGGCAGCGGCAGCCCGCCGATGAGCAGCACGAGCAGGGGCAGCAGCAGCGTCAGGACCCAGTGGCCGTACCGGCGTGGATCCAGTCGCAGGTATCCCTTGGCGGCGACGGTGTCGTCACCGCTGTGGTGCGCGGTCAGCGCGTGCGCGAACTCGTGCAGGCACAGCGTGACCAGCCAGCCCGAGAGCACGAAGACGAACACGGTCAGCGTGGCGGGGCCGAGCCCCGCCCAGGTCGCGGCGGCGCCGGCCACCATCAGCGCGACGAGCGTCAGGAAGATCCAGGAGATGCCGCGGCGCTGCGGGCGCACGCCGCGGGGGCGGGGGGTGCGCACCGGACGGAGCACCGGCCTGCGCAGCTCGCGCTTCACCTCGTTCTCGACCGCGCGGGCGCGGCGGCTCCAGTCCTCTTCGGCCGCCAGCCGGTCCAGTGGATCCTCGTGCTCCCTGCCGCTCATGCCGGGCAAGGCTACCCGAGCGGGACGGGCGTGCGGGGACCTCGCGACTGTCGGTGTGTGCTGCGAACATCGGGGCATGAGCGAGACGGTTCTCACCCGGCGGCAGGCGTCCGATGCGGTCACCGGGCTCGGCTGGCGGTTCGTGCTCGGCGCTGTGCAGGCGGTGGTCCGGGTCGCGTCGGCGGCCCAGGCGGTCGACGTGGCGGCACGGGCGGTCGCGGCGGCCGGCCCCGGCACCGACGACCGCCTGCGTCTCGACCTGCGCGGCGACCGGGTGCTGCTGACTGTGCAGCGTCCCGGCACCCGCCCCACCGCCGCGGAGACGGAGCTCGCGGCACGGATCTCGGCCGCGCTCGACGGAGCCGGGTACACCGTCGACGCCGTGGCCGGTCCGGGGCGCACCGTGCAGGCGCTGGAGATCGCGATCGACGCGATGGACATCGCCGCGGTGCGCCCGTTCTGGCAGGCCGTGCTGGCGTACGCCGAGGAGCCCGACGGGTCGCTGGCCGACCCGTACGGCCAGGGGCCCGCCGTGTGGTTCCAGCAGATGGACCGCCCGCGCCCGCAGCGCAACCGCATCCACCTGGACGTCTCCGTCCCGCACGACGAGGCCGACCGCCGGATCGCGGCGGCGCTCGCGGCGGGCGGCCGGCTCGTCTCCGACGGCGAGGCCCCCGCCTTCCACGTCCTAGCCGACCCCGAAGGCAACGAAGCCTGCATAACCACCTGGCAAGGCCGCGACTGACCCACCGACCGCGCTCACCTGTGGCCGTCCCCCCATCCCGGGCTGATCATGAACTTATGGCACGGCTCGACGGTGTGTCGCCGCCCTGACCTCATGATCGACGGGTGGGCGGGCCGCTCGTCGTGGGCCATGGTCATCAGGAAGTTGTGGGCATGACGCGCCGTCGAACCGTGCCATAGTTCATGATCAACCCGGGGTGGGGCGGGGGTGGGGGCATGGGAGGGGGAGTGCAAGGGGTTGCGGGGGGTGGGTTGGTTTTTGCATGGTGGGCTGTAAGATGCGCGTGTGACGACGAGCAGGCTTTCGGCGGTGGCGAAGTTCGCGGGGGTGTCCGAGGCGACCGTGAGCCGGGTGCTGCGGGGCAAGCCGGGGGTGTCGCAGGGGACGCGGGACTCCGTGCTGACCGCGCTGGACGTGTTCGGGTTCGCGCGGCCGGAGCCGGTGCGCAGTGAGCGGGCGCGGCTGATCGGGCTCGTCGTGCCTGACCTCAGCAACCCGATCTTTCCGGCGTTCGCCGAGGTCATCGGGGTGTCGCTGATCCAGCGCGGGCTGGTGCCGGTGCTGTGTACGCGGACCTCCGACGGGGTGTCCGAGGCGCACTACATCGAGATGCTGCTGGCGCAGCAGGTCGGTGGGATCGTGTTCGTGGGCAGCAGCTATGCCGATGCGGGGCCGGCGGCGATCCGGCAGTTGACCGAGCGCAAGCTGCCCATAGTGCTGATCAACGCGGCGGACGAGAACCTGGGCGTGGCGCGGATCTGCGTCGACGACGCGGGCGCGGCCGAGCAGGCGCTGGCGCACCTGGCCGGGCTGGGGCACGAGCGGATCGGCCTGGTCCTCGGGCCGGTCGGGCACGTGCCGTCGGCCCGCAAGCTGGCCGGGTTCGCGCGGTTCTGGGAGGAGCGGGGGGAGACCCGCTGGCGGCGCTGGGTGGATCACACCGTGTTCACCGTCGAGGGCGGCCGCGGCGCGGCGAACCGGCTGCTCGCGGCCGGGGTCACCGGGCTGGTGTGCGCCAGTGACGCGCTCGCTCTGGGCGCCGTGCGCGCGGTGCGCAAGCAGGGCATGGAGGTGCCCGACGACGTGTCGGTGGTCGGGTTCGACGACTCGACGTTCATGGGCGTGACCGATCCGCCGCTGACCACGGTGCGCCAGCCGGTGCGCGCGATGGCCGGCGCCGCCGTGCTCTCGCTGCTGTCGCAGCTGGAGGGCCGTCCGGCGGCGGCGGAGGAGGTCCTGTTCGACCCCGAGCTGATCGTGCGCAGCACGACCGGCCCCTGCCCCGTCCCGGCGTGACCGGCCGGGTTCTCCCACCACCGCCCGTCGAGACCGGCCTGGTCACCCGGGCTGTCGCGCACCGGGGCAGCCGTCGTGACGGGGTCTTGTCGTGCGCGCCCGACCGGCGCGACGGGGGCCTGTCGTCCGGCCCGACCGTCGGGGCGCACCCGGGGGCACGGTCGGCCCGCGCATGATCGTGCGACTTGCCTGGCACATGGGCGTACGAGCGTGCAAGATACGCCCACCTGCCTGGCAAGTCGGGTGATCGTGGCGGGGTGGGAGCGGTGACGATCTAGCGATCGCGCAGGTGGCGCCCTTCTTCGTCGATCATATCGATGCGTCACGAACTTGCGATGTAGTGCAAGCCGATGGCAGATGAGCCATCACGTTTTTGCGTCATCCTCTGGACTTCCGCGCGTCAGCGCGCCTATCCTTCTGCTCACGCCGCGCCGGTTAACCGCCGGGCGACGCGGCGGCAATGCGCGATTAACAACCGCTGCGCTGGTCGCCGCGGTGCAGCCGGGCCGGATGCGGCCCGGAGTGTGCATACAGAAGGGATCGGAACCGATGAACCGACGCATGTTCGGCCGGTCGCTGGCGGCAGCGCTGGTGGCCGGCTCGGCACTGCTCGGCGCCGCCTGCGCCAGCGAGGAGCCGGAGACCCCGAGCGGTCCGGTGAGCATCACCGTCAACGGCATGCCGCCGGCGACGGACGCGGTCAACCGCGCGAACTTCGAGGCTGACGTCAAGGCGTTCGAGGCCAAGTACCCGAACATCAAGATCAATGCCAAAGAGGGGTTCATGGACCCCCAGCAGTTCGCCACGAAGCTGGCCGGCGGGCAGCTGGAGGACGTCTTCTACGTCTACCTGACCGACCCGGCGGCGCTCATCGCCAAGCGCCAGGTGCAGGACATCTCGGCGCAGCTGGCCGAGTTCCCGTCGATCAAGGACGTCAAGCCGGACCTGATGAAGGTCTTCACGGACTCCGCGGGCAAGGTCTACGGCGTGCCGGTGGCCAACTACTCGCTGGGCCTGGTCTACAACCGGACGCTGTTCACCAAGGCCGGTCTCGACCCGGCGAACCCGCCGAAGACCTGGGAAGAGGTCCGCGAGGCGGCCAAGAAGATCACCGCGCTGGGCAACGGCATCGTCGGCTACGGCGACTACAGCAAGAACAACACCGGCGGCTGGCACTTCACCGCCGAGATGTACTCGATCGGCGGCGACGTCGCGGTCAAGGACGGCGAGACCTGGAAGGCCGCCTTCAACAACGACAAGGGCAAGCAGGTCCTGCAGCAGCTCAAGGACATGCGCTGGACCGACGACACGATGGGCCAGCGCCAGCTGCTGGAGTGGGCCGACCTGCTGCAGATGATGGCCTCCGGCAAGCTCGGCATGTACGTCGGCTCTGCGGACAACTTCCCGGTCATCGTGAACCAGTACAAGGCCAAGTACGAGGACTTCGGCCTCGGCGGCATCCCGGGCGGCCAGGGCACCCTGGGCGGCGGCGACGGCTACATGTTCAAGGCCGGCCTCAGCCCGGAGAAGATCAAGGCCGGTCTGACCTGGCTGTCCTTCAAGGGCGGCGCGCTCGACCCGGACCGCATCGCGGCCGACAACGAGAAGGCGGCCGCCAAGGGCCAGCCGGTGGGCCTGCCCCAGCCGAACATCTGGACCGGCGCCTCGCTGGCCAAGTGGGAGGAGGCGACCAAGAAGCACGCCAACATCCCGTCGGAGAACTTCGGTCCGTTCCTCGCCTCGGCCGGCTCCATCCCGCTGAAGCTGGAGCCGCCGCTGGCGCAGCAGATCTACGCGGTGCTCGACACGGCCATGCAGAAGGTGCTCACCGACAAGAACGCGGACATCAACGCGCTGCTTGCCGACGCCGAGAAGCAGGTCAACCAGATCCTGACCGCGGTCAAGTGAGGTAACGTCCCGGGCCGTTCGCGGCACGGACGAGCAGCTCGCGGTGGGCCACCGGACCGGTGGCCCACCGCGGGGGCCGCCGGGAGGGCGATCTTTCGGCACGCCTCGCAGCGGCAGGGGCCGGGTTCAGCAGCACGAGAGGGAGCACGACGATGACGGTGATCGCGCCGGAACCCACGGCAGCGGTGACACGGGGGACGGGCGGGCGCGCCGGTGCGCCCACGGATCCGGGCCGGGCCCGGATGGCGCGGCTGCGCCGCAAGATCGGGGACAACCTGCAGGCGTACGCCTTCCTGGCGGCGGGCCTGCTCTGCTTCGGTCTGTTCTCGTGGTGGCCGCTGGTCAAGGGCATCGTGCTCAGCTTCCAGCAGGACAACTTCGTCACCGACCCGATCTGGGTCGGGTTCGACAACTACCGGGCCGTCCTGGACGACCCGCTGTTCGGCGTCGCGTGGCTGAACACGCTGGAGTTCACCGGCCTGGCGCTGCTGTTCGGGTTCGCGATGCCGTTCGTGATGGCGCTGATCATCAACGAGTTCCGGCACGCCAAGGGCTTCTTCCGGTTCGCCGTGTACCTGCCGGTGATGCTGCCGCCGATCGTGAGCGTGCTGCTGTGGCAGTATTTCTACGATCCGGGCACCGGCCTGTTCAACGCGATCCTGTCCGGGGTGGGCCTGCCGACCTCCGACTGGACCCAGTCGCCGAAGATGGCGATGATCTCGCTGGTGCTGGTCTCGACCTGGGCCAACATGGGCGGCGCGACCATCATGTACCTGGCCGGCCTGGCCAGCATCCCCGGCGAGCTGTACGAGGCCGCCGAGCTGGACGGCGCCTCCATCTGGCAGCGCATCCGGCACGTGACCATCCCGCAGATGCGCTTCATCATGCTGGTCCTGCTGCTGCTGCAGATCGTCGCCACGATGCAGGTCTTCATCGAGCCGTACCAGCTCACCGGCACCACCAACAGCGAGACGATCACGGTGATGGTGCTGATCTACCGGTACGCGTTCACCGTCAACAACGACTTCGGCCTGGCCGCCGCGATGAGCGTGCTGCTGTTCATCGTGCTGGGCGCGTTCTCGGCCGTCTACCTGCGGCTCACCCGCAAGGCCGACTGAGAGGATCACCATGAGCTCCCTGACGCGATCCCTCGTCTCCGAGGCCGACCTGCGCCGCGGCAGCGGCCGCCTGATCTACCGGCTCGTGCTCGGCGCCATGGCGGTGGCCTTCACGCTGGCCTTCCTGTTCCCGCTGTACTGGATGGTCACCGGCGCGCTGAAGACGCCGATCGAGCTGGCGCAGACCCCGCCGACGCTGTGGCCGACGGAGTGGCACCCGGAGACCTACCTCGACGCCTGGCGCCGGCTGGAGATCGGCAAGTTTCTGGTCAACACCGCCTTCTACGCGCTGGGCGGCTGGCTGATCCAGCTGATCATCGACGTGGCGGCGGCGTACGCGCTGTCCAAGCTGCGCCCGGTGCTGGGCAACGTGGTGCTGGGCGGCATGCTGGCCAGCCTGATGCTGCCCGCCGCGGCGCTGCTGGTGCCCGCCTACCTGACCGTGGCCGAGGTGCCCATCTTCGGGGTGAACCTGCTCAACACCCCGTGGGCGCTGTGGCTGCCCGGCGCGGCCAACGCGTTCAACATCTACGTGCTCAAGCGCTTCTTCGACCAGATCCCCAACGACCTGCTGGACTCGGCGGGCATCGACGGCGCGGGCCGGTTCCGGCTGCTGTGGCACATCATCCTGCCGCTGTCGCGGCCGGTGCTCGCGGTCGTGTCGATCTTCGCGATCATCGGGTCCTGGAAGGACTTCCTCTGGCCGCTGCTGGTGCTGCAGGACCCCGAGGTCCAGACGATCAGCGTGGCGCTGAGCCGGCTGGCCAGCACCGGCCGGGTCACCAACAACGAGATGTTCGCGGGGCTGGCCATCGCCTCCATACCCATGGTGATCATCTTCATGGTCTTCCAGCGCAGCATCCTCAACGGCCTGTCCGCCGGAGCCCTCAAGGGCTGACCCACCGCTTCCGGCCGCACCCGCCCGGTGCGCGGCCGGACAGAGATCCGCTCACGCAGCGCCGCCCGGCTCGCCTGCCCGGGGGCCGGACGGTGCTGCCCGGAACACGGCCGCGGGCCGGGTTCCTCCGCCACGGGGGCGGGACGCGGACGGCTCCGGCACCCCGCCGGCGGCCGCGTCCCGAACAGACCGACGCAAGTGAAGGGAGTACGCAATGACGCTGCACCATCGCACCGCTGCACGGATCCCCGCTCGCACCCTGCTGGCCGCCGTCGCCGCGGCGGCGGTCACGCTGACCGCCGGCCTGCTAACGGCGCTGCCCGCATCCGCCGCGACCACCACGTACCAGGCCGAGTCGGCCGCGCTGGCCGGGGGCGCGGTCGTCGCCACCGACCACACCGGGTACACCGGCAGCGGGTTCGTCGGCGGCTTCACCGACGCCAACAGGGGCAACGCCCGCGCGACGTTCACCGTGAACGTGTCGGGCGCGGCGAGCCGCACGCTCACCCTGCGCTACGCCAACGGCACCACCCAGACCAAGACCCTGTCGCTGTACGTCAACGGCACCAAGCTGAAGCAGATCAGCCTCAACGCCACCGCGAACTGGGACAGCTGGGGCACCCAGGTCGAGACCGTGTCCCTGCCGAACGGCAGCAGCACGGTGGCCTACCGGTTCGACACCGCCGACTCGGGCAACGTGAACCTGGACAGCCTCACCGTCGCCGACCTCGCGACGCCGCCCGCGGGCCAGTACGAGGCCGAGTCGGCCGCGCTGTCCGGCGGCGCGACCGTCGCCGCCGACCATCCCGGCTACACCGGCAGCGGGTTCGTCGGCGGCTACACCGACGGCAACAAGGGCAACGCGAACACCGCGTTCACCGTGAACCGGCCCAGCGCGGGCGCGGCGACGGTGACCGTGCGCTATGCCAACGGCACCGGCGCGACCATGACGCTGTCGCTGTACGTCAACGGCGGCAAGCTGCGCCAGATCAACCTGCCCGCCACGGCGAACTGGGACACCTGGGGCAGCACGGCCGAGGCGGTCACGCTCAACGCGGGCAACAACACCATCGGGCTCAAGTTCGACAGCACCGACTCGGGCAACGTGAACCTGGACAACATCACCGTGTCCGGTGCGGCGTCCTCGCCGAGCCCCACCCCGACGCCGTCCACCAGCCCGTCGACGCCGCCCACGGGCGTGTCGTACGAGCTGGAGACCGGTTTCGTCTCCGGTGGCGCGTCGACCGCGGCGTCCACCGGCGGCTACACCGGCAGCGGGTACGTCGCCGGGCTGACCGGCACCGGCGCGCGTGTGATCCGCACGGTCGACGCGAGCACCGCCGGGGCGACCACGGTGACGCTGCGCTACACGAACACCAACGGGGCGGCCCGCACCGTGTCGGTGTACGTCAACGGCCTCAAGACCGGCCAGCTCTCGCTGCCCGCCGGGTCGGGCTGGCTGAACGCCGCGCAGAGCCTCACCCTGCGCGCCGGGCTCAACATCATCGGCTACCAGTACGACGCCGGCGACTCCGGCAACGTGCTGCTCGACAACGTCACCGTGGGCAGCGGCACCGCGCTGAACACGCGCGGCGCGACCGTGCCGTACACCGTCTACGAGGCGGAGTCCGGCAGCACCAACGCCTCGGTGATCGGGCCGAACCGGGCGTACCTGTCCGAGCCGTCCGAGGCGTCGGGCCGCCGCGCCGTGAAGCTGTCGTCCACCGGGCAGTACGTGCAGGTCACGCTGACCAAGCCGGCCAACGCGTTCGTGATCCGCTACTCGATCCCGGACAACGCGGCGGGCACCGGCACCACCGCGCCGCTCTCGCTCTACGCGGGCAGCACGAAGATCACCGATGTCAGCCTCAGCTCCACCTACAGCTGGGTGTACGGGGCCTACCCGTACAACAACAACCCGGCGGGCGGCGAGGCGCACCGGTTCTTCGACGACGTCCGGGTGCTGCTGCCCACGACGTACGCCGCGGGCACGGTCATCAAGCTGCAGAAGGACGCCTCGTCGAGCGCGGCCTACTACACCGTCGACCTGATCGAGGCCGAGGTCGCCCCGGCGGCGAACAGCCAGCCGGCCGACTCGCTGTCGGTGACCTCCTACGGCGCCGTCGCGGGCGACAGCGGCGACGACACCAACGCGTTCAACAGCGCGATCGCCGCCGCGCAGAGCCAGAACAAGGTGCTGTGGGTGCCGGCGGGCACGTTCCTCACGAACGCGCGGATGAACATCCAGAACGTGAGCCTGCGCGGCGCGGGCATGTGGCACACCGTCATCCGGGGCACCAACGGCAAGGGCGGCTTCTTCGCCACCGGGTCGAACGTGCGGCTGGCCGACTTCACCTTCAGCGGCGACGTGCGCTACCGCGACGACAGCGCGTTCGACGCCGGCATCGAGGGCAACTTCGGCACCGGCTCGCTGGTCAACCACGTCTGGATCGAGCACACCAAGGTCGGCATGTGGCCGTCCACCGGCACCAACGGCCTCTACGTCGTCGGCACCCGGATGCGCAACATCTTCGCCGACGGCGTGAACGTCAACGGCGGCGCGACCAACGTGCGGATCGACCAGAGCGCGCTGCGCAACACCGGCGACGACGCGCTGGCCATGTGGTCCAACTCGGCACCCGTCACGAGCAGCGCGTTCACCTTCAACACGGTGGCGCTGCCGATGCTGGCCAACGGCGCGGCGATCTACGGCGGCAACGGCAACCGGATCGAGGACAACCTGATCAGCGACTCGGTGTACGCCGGGTCGGGTATCGCGATCAGCACGTGGCACGGGGCGCTGCCGTTCAGCAACACCACGACGGTGGCTCGCAACACGCTGACCCGCACGTCCAGCTTCGAGCGCAACTGGAACTCGTCGCTGGGCGGGCTGTGGATCTACGCCGAGGCCACCGACATCACGGCCCCGGTCCAGGTCTTGGACGTCGACATCATCGACTCCACCTACCAGGGCATCCTGCTCAGCTTCCAGCGCAACATCACCAACCTCACGCTCGACCACGTCACCGTCAACGGCGCCGGGACGTACGGGATCGAGCTGAACGCCGCGGGCAGCGCGTACGTCACGTACGTCACCGTCTCCGGCGCCGCGAGCGGCGGGTTGATCAACCGGCTGGGCTACACGCTCAACCGCGGCCCCGGCAACAGCGGCTTCTGACCGAACGCAGCCCTTAGCAACCGAAGGCAGGTACCCGTGTTCCACAACGACGACCGCGACTGGTGGCGGCACGCCACCATCTACCAGGTCTACCCGCGCAGCTTCGCCGACGCTAACGGTGACGGCGTGGGCGACCTCGCGGGGATCCGCGCGAAGCTCGGGTACCTGCACTCCCTCGGCATCAACGCCATCTGGTTCAGCCCGTGGTACCCGTCCCCGATGGCCGACGCGGGCTACGACGTGGCCGACTACCGCGACATCGACCCGTCCTTCGGCACCCTCGCCGAGGCCGAGGCGCTGATCGCGGAGGCGCACGAACTGAACATCCGCACCATCGTCGACATCGTGCCCAACCACTGCTCCGACGCCCACGCCTGGTTCCAGCGGGCGCTGGCCGAGGGGCCCGGCTCGCCGGCCCGGGACCTGTTCTGGTTCCGGGCCGGCCGGGGCGAGCACGGCGAGCTGCCGCCCAACGACTGGACCTCGGTCTTCAACGGCCCCGCGTGGACGCGCGTCGCCGACGGCGAGTGGTACCTGCACCTGTTCGCGCCCGAGCAGCCCGACCTGAACTGGGAGAACCCGCTGGTGCGGGCCGAGTTCACCGACATCCTGCGGTTCTGGTTCGACCGGGGCGTCGACGGCATCCGCATCGACTCCGCCGCGATGTGCGTCAAGGACCCGGACCTGGCCGACTTCGACCCGGCCGCCCCGCCGACGCCGCACCCGTTCGTCGACCGGGACGAGATCCACGACATCTACCGGTCGTGGCGGGTCGTGGCCGACGCGTACGAGACCCCGCGCGCCCTGATCGGTGAGGTGTGGCTGGCCGACATCGACCGGTTCGCGCAGTACCTGCGCCCGGACGAGATGCACGCCGCGTTCAACTTCGACTTCCTCGGCTGCCCGTGGGACGCCAAGGCGCTGCGCCACTGCGTCGACGCGACGCTCGCCTCGCACGCCGGGGTCGGCGCGCCCAGCACCTGGGTGCTGTGCAACCACGACGTCACCCGCACGGTGACCCGCTACGGCCGGGCCGAGACCGGCTTCGAGCACGGCCTGCGCCAGGCTCGCCACCTGCTGCCCACCGACGAGGCGCTGGGCCTGCGCCGGGCCCGCGCGGCGGCGCTGCTCACCCTGGCCCTGCCCGGCTCGGTCTACGTGTACCAGGGCGAGGAGCTGGGCCTGCCCGACGTCGAGCGGCTGCCCGACGAGACCCGCCAGGACCCGATCTACCACCGCAGCGGCGGCGTCGACCCCGGCCGGGACGGCTGCCGCGTGCCGCTGCCCTGGTCGGCCGAGGGCACCTCGCACGGCTTCAGCCCGGCGGGCGCCGCCCCGGCCTGGCTGCCCCAGCCCGACTGGTCCCACCTCACCGTCGCCGCCCAGCAGGCCGACCCCGCCTCGATGCTGCGCCTCTACCAGACCGCGCTGGCCATCCGCGGCAGCGAGGCCGGTCTCGGCGACGGCCCGATGACCTGGCTCGACACCCGCGACGACGTGCTCGCCTTCACCCGCCCCGGCGACTTCACCTGCCTGGTGAACCTGTCCGCCGACCCCGTCGACCTGCCCGCCCACACCGAGGTCCTGCTGTCCAGCATCGCCCTCGACGGCGGGCGCCTCCCGTCGGACGCCGCCGTCTGGCTGCGTACCCCCTGAACCCCCGCGGCGGCGGTTGAGCGGACCGCCGCCGCGGGTCTTTGTGAGCTGGGACAACAAAGATTCCTTCCGAATCGCTTCCGCGCATTTTCCACACCGCCTTTACT
>NZ_JBFAOU010000088.1:0-31936 GCF_040675365.1 Catellatospora sp. NPDC049609
CAACGCGGTCAAGGGCACGGCGATGATGGGCACATGCCCACTCGTCCAGCCGGGACGGGTCCCGGACTGTGGGAGGAAGCGTTGACGCCGACCGGAGTGGCCATCCGCGACGTACGCGAGCAGCTGTTCGACGCCGCCGACCGCATCCTGCTGCGGGACGGGCCGAGCGGGCTGACCAGCCGCGCGGTCACCACCGAGGCAGGTTGCGCCAAGGGTGTGCTGCACCGGCACTTCGACGACTTCGACGCGTTCCTGGCCGAGTTCGTGCTCGACCGCATCCACCGGATGGACCCGCAGGCCGCGGCGCTGCGCGAGTCGGCGGGGACCGGCCAGGTCGTGGACAACCTGGCGCAGGCGCTCGCGGCGCTGTTCGGGTCGGTCGCGGTGGCGATCGTCGCGCTGGTGACCTTCCGCGACGAGCTGCGGGCGAGGCTGCGCCGGACCTGGCCGGCCGGCGTCCCGGTGCTCACCGACGCCGCGGAGATGATCGCCGCCTACCTCGCCGCGGAGAGGCGGCACGGCCGGATCGCGGCCGGCGCCGACGTGGACACGCTCGGCGCGATGCTGATCGGATCCGGGCACCTGCTGTTCGCCGACCGGACGGGCACCCCGCCGGACGGGTCCGACGTCCGGCGGGTCGTGCACGCCGTCGTCTCCGGCGTGGTGCGCGAGCCGTGACCGGATGCGGCGGTTCGCACCACCGCCGCAGCCGGCCCCGGCTCAGCTCAGGACGGTCTCGCCGCCGGGGTAGGCGAACGAGGCCCGCGGCGCGTAGAAGCCCCAGGTGACCTCCAGCGGGTCGGCCGGGCGCAGCGCGTACACCGAGTGCGTGGGGTCGAGGAACTCCAGCGACTCGACCTCGAAGTCGGCGACCGGCTCCGACACGAACGGGTAGTTGCCGGCCACGAACTTCCCGCCGACCTCGGTGAGGTAGCGCAGCTGGCCGCCGCCGGCCTCGCCGAGCTGGTGCCCGATACGGACGGTGGTGCGGATGACGGGCACGCCATCGGAGCAGGTCGTGGCGGTCAGCGTGCGGCCGTGGATGTCGAGCGTGGTGGTGCCGACGGTGGCGGGTACGCCCCGGGCGGAGGCATACTCGCGCACCACGGCGCTGGAGTTGAAGTAGTGCGTCCACCAGCGGCCGGGGGTGACGCCGTCGGGCGCGTACGCGTCCTCCAGGTCCGGACCGATGTAGGTAAGCGAGTACGCGCCGAAGCCGGAGGTCTGACCCGGGGAGTCGACCACGTACTGGTTCATGAAGACCTGGCGGTTGGCCATGGGCTTCAGGCCCGGCGGCACCAGCGCCGCGACCGCGTCGGGGTCGGCGGGCACCCAGCCGAAGTAGAGCATCCGGCTGTTGACGACGAGCTGAGGGGCTTCGAGTTGGGGCATCGAGAACTCACTCCTGGACGTTGCTGTGTGTAGCCGAAAAGCTACGAGCCGCCAGTGCCGCCGGGCAACTTTATATCGACTTCTGTCGACTAGTGGATAGCGTGGGGTTGTCCTTGCACACCCGTGCCCGAAGGTGTCGACCTCGCGTCCGTGGTGCCCCTCCCCGACCCGGCCCACCTCACCGGCCCCCGTCGGCGCGGCTGAAGTCGGCGACCCAGTTGACCTCCCACGTCCGCCCGCCGTCGGTCGAGAACGCCTGCTCCCACCGGGGATGCTCGGTGCGGGTGCGCGACCAGACGTAGCGGACCCGGATCGGGGTGCCCTGCCAGACGTCGTCGCACTCGAAGGTGCCCGTGCCGTCGGTGAACCGGCCGACCACCGGCACGTCGAGCATGCCGCCGCCGGCCTTCGAGGCCCACCAGATCCGCCATACCTGCTCGTCGGGGTGGAACAGCCGCAGCGTCAGCCCTTCGATGCCGCGCTCCGGCGCACGCAGCACGTCGAAGACCCCGTCGCCGTCCAGCAGCACCTGGCAGTCCAGCGTCGCGTCGAACTCGTACCACTCGTCGCTGCCGGCCAGGGCCTTGACCAGGCGTCGCTGCCGGCTGACCCAGTGTCCGGACAGGAAGTCGAAATCGGTGTTCGTCATGCCCGGCACGCTATGGCCGCACCCCTGACAGCTCATGTCAGTGCCCGAGCGCAGAATTCCGGCATGCGCGCCGACCGTCTGCTCAGTCTCGTCCTGCTGCTGCAGAGCCGCGGGCGGCAGACCGCCGCGCAGCTGGCCGCCGAGGCCGGGGTGTCGATGCGCACCATCTACCGCGACGTGCAGGCGCTCGGTGCCGCCGGCATCCCCATCTACGCCGACCCGACCGGGTACGCCCTGGTCGACGGCTACCGGACCCAGCTGACAGGGCTGACCGCCGCCGAGGCGCGCGGGCTGGTGCTGGCCGGGCTGCCCGGCGTCGCCGCCGACCTGGGCCTGGCCGAGGCCGTCGCCGCCGCGCAGCTGAAGCTGTCCGCCGCGCTGCCGCAGGCGCTGCGCGAACGCGCCGACCGCATGCGGCAGCGGTTCCACCTCGACGCGCCGGGCTGGTACGAGGACGGCGACGGCTCCGACCACCTCGCGACCGTCGCCGACGCGGTCTGGCACCAGCAGGTGCTCGCGGTGCGCTACGACGGCTGGACCGCGCTCGCCGAGCACCGGCTGGAGCCGTACGGGCTGGTCCTCAAGGCCGGTAAGTGGTATCTGGTCGCCCGGGGCGACCGGGGCGTGCGCACGTTCCGGGTCAGCCAGATCCGTGAGCTGACCGTGCTACCGGAGACGTTCACCTGGCCGGACGGATTCGACCTGGTGGCGCACTGGAACGCGCACATCGCCGACTTCCGGTCCCGGCTGCACCGGGGCGACGCGCTGGTGCGGCTGGCCCCGCAGGCCGTCGAGCGGCTGCCGCACCTGATGGGGCGGGCGGTCGCCGACGCGGCCGCCGCAGGCGAGGTGCAGCCCGACGGATGGGTGCTCGCCCGGGTGCCCATCGAGACCGACGACCACGCGCAGATGCAGTTCCTGCGGCTGGGCGCGCAGGTCGAGATCCTCGAACCGGAATCCCTGCGGCTACGTGTGGCGGCCACCGTCGCGGCGCTGTCCGATCTGTACCAGCTCAGGTGAGCGGTGCATACCAGGCCCGGCCCGCCTTCGAGGAGTCCGCCGTCTAGGGCTGACGAGCGCGGAGCACGTCTCGCAGCAGGTCGAGATGCCCGCGGTGCTGCGCCGTCTCCTCGATCATGTGCACGAGCAGCCACCGCAGACTCACCGGCCCCACCCCGAACGACGGTCGCGCGGCCCGGTCATCCAGGCTCGCACAGGTGGCGGCGGCCCGCCGGCTCCTGTCGCAGGCCGCGAGGTAGAGCGTGCGCAGGTCGGAAACGGAGTCAGCGGGGCTGAAGCGGAACTCCCCGTCCGGCTCCCCGGCGCCGGGCGCCGAGGCCCAGGGCTCCGGCAGGGGCACGCCGAGCAGCGTCTCCTGGAACCAACCGTCCTCCACACGGGCCAGATGCCTGACGATGCCGCCGATCGTCAGGCTCGTCGCCGGAAGCAGCCTCGCCGCAGCGTCGTCACCGCTCAGGCCGTCCAGTGCGTCCAGGACGCAGCTGCGATGAAAGTCGAGGAACTGCTCCAGAGTGGCACGCTCACCCGCGGCGATGTCGGGGTAGTCGATCACGTCGCGAGTGTAGGCCACCGAGCCGTGCCCGCTCGTCCCGCCAGTGGCCCTCAACCCGCCCGGAGCATGTCGACCACGCGTGAGTACGAGTCGGCGCCGTGGCCCGCGCGCACGGCGCGTGCCGCCAGGTCGCGCATGTGCCGCGCGAGACCTCCGTCCAGCCTGGCCTCGTCGCCCGCGGTCACGATGTGTTCGAGAGCCGCGAGCTCCATCTCCAGGTTGTCCTCGGTGCCGTCGTGCTCGCGGGCGTCGACGTCGGCGGCGAGCCCTTCGAACACCGTGCCGCCGAGCGCGGCCATCTGCCTGGCGTACGGCAGGAACGCCGTCGCGGTGACCCCGTTCGCGGTGACCATGGCCGCGGCGTGCAGGAACGACGTCATCGCCGCGAAGAAGACCTCCAGCATCGCCACGTCGTACAGCGCCGCACGTCCGGGATCGTCGCCGAGGTGGTCGGCGACGCCCGCGAGCACCCGCAGGCGGTCGCGGCCGCGACCGTGGCGCCCTCGCCGGCGAGCGGGGCGGCGCGCGCCGGGGTGCGGTTCCACACGGTGGTGGGGACGGCCCCGCGGATCAGGGCGCGGGCCAGGGCGACACCCATCGGGCCCAGGCCGACCACGCAGACGCCTGTGACGTGCGCATTCATACCTCCAGCCTGTAGAGCCACCCCCGGCAGGGCAAGCAACCCGCCGGTGCGGCACCTGCTCGAACCTGCCCCGGACCGAGCGGTTGGTTCGCACCTGGGCTGCTAACGTCCAGCGCCATGTGGATCGAGGAGATCGTGGCCGGGCGGCCGGCTCAGGAAGCCACGCAGGGTCCTCGGTTCTTCTTCGACGCCGGGTCGGGCGGCGTGCTGTGGATGACGGAGCCTGCCGCGTGGGAGACCTGGGGCAACCCTGTGGACCTGGCACGGCTTCCCATCGGCGAGGCGCTCCGACGCGAGTTGGACGCGTTGGCGACCCGGTACGACACGTCGTTGAACTGGGACTCTCCAGCCGACCCGGGTCCGTGGCGCGAGGACGAGTGCGCTGCCTTCAACCGGGACGTCCGTGACGCTCTCGGCCGGCTGCGCGCGGAACTCGGCCCGCGATGGCAGATCATCGATCAGTTCGCAGAGCTGCATGCAGATCCGGAGCTGGACCGCTACCTCGCGGACCCGGCCGGTTTCCGGCGCCGGTGAGCCGTCGAGCAGATACGGGGCCGCCGACACCAGGCGTCAGGAGACCGATGGCGGCCAGCGGTGTCCGCGCCACTCCTCCCAGGTCGCGAATCCAGCCGGTGGGTCTCCGATGAGTTCGCTGCCGTCGAGTTCGCCTCGCGTCGGCATCTCGAAGTCGGCAGCCCACGCGGCGAGTTCTTCGTCGGACATGGGCCACGTCGTGTGTGGCGCTTCGGCTTGGCGCTGATCAAGTCGTCGCCGCTGTTCGTCTGGGGTGACTTCGAAGTAGCGCATCTCCACCGTCGCGCCCAGATCTGCTGCCGCACGGCGTAGCGCGGAGCGCTCGTCTCGGCTCCAGAGGCCGAAGTCGATCACGACGTTGTTGCCCAGCTCCAGAGCACGCAGCCCGATCTGGATGAGCCGTCCTTCGATCACGTCCCCCGCCGACGGCGGATTATCGTGCCCGTAGAGAGCCTTCACCCACTCGTCCTTCGTGAGACGAAGTGCTTCCTGCTCGATCTCGATGCGCCGAGCGGCACTGGTCTTCCCCGTGCAGGGGAGTCCCACCGTCAGGAACAGTGTCGGTCGCCGCATCATGACCCGCTTCCGACGGAGCCGAATCGCCTCGCCGTTGCCGAACGGATCGGGATGACGCAGCACAGGGCGCAGGCGATGCCTGCGAGGCTGCCGGGCAGGAAGCGGCGCAGGGTGGTCTTCATCGGGTGTGTCCTCCTCGGCCGAGGTCGGCCAGCGGGATGGGGCAGCGGTCGCTGGTGGCACAGGCGGTCAGGTCGTCGCATCCGGCGTCGATGGCGGCCCGCAGGCTGGTGGCGATGACCTGCAAGTCGGCGATCTTCGTTTCGATCTCGGAGAGCTTGGCGGCGGCGCGACGTTGCAGGCTGGAGTCAGTGCGACGGCCGCGGCGATGGGTGCCCAGGTCGACCAGTTCGGCGACCTCGTCGAGGGTGAACCCCAGCCGCTGCGCTGTCTTGATGACACGTAGGAGCGTCAGCGCCTCAGCGGGGTAGAGACGGTGCCCGCCAGGGCTTCGCTGAGGTTCGGCCAGCAGGCCGCGCCGTTCGTAGTAGCGCAGCGTCTGCAGGTTCACCCCGGCGGCGTCTGCCAGCTCCCCGCTGCGCAGTCCGGCGTTCACGGCCGGCTCCTTCTGGCTTCGGCGCGCTCGACCAGGGCGTCGAGCACATCGACATGTGCGGGCGGCACCTCGACGTCGAGCACGACGTGGCCGGCCTCACCGGCAACCATGCCGAAGGTGAAGAAGGAGCAGCACCGGGTCTCCCGGGCGGTGAGATCACGGACGACGTGTTCGAGGTCCGGGCCACCCATGAGCTGGAGACGCAGATGTGTGGCGCTGAGCCGTGAGCTGTCGCGGACAGCCTTGGTGAACAGGGCGTCGAACTCGGCCAGGCGCATTGGCTGTTCGGCGGTCGGCAGTGTGCATGCTGCAGGCACCCAGGCCAGGCCTGATGTGTGCTGATCAGTCATGACACCAAGGTAAGCCGGTACCTGGGTATCGGATGCAACCCCGGATCAACCGATCTCGCGTGCGATCTGCGTGCGATTCGCCCGGGCAATCGGGGTGTCACGGTCACCCGATCGCGGTGGTCGAGTCCGCCCAGGCCCGCTGGCGGGCCGTCACCGGAGCCTCCCTCGTCGCCCTGGTCCGCTCCGGCGCCCAGGTCAAGAACGGCGTCCCGGTCGAGCGCGAGGAGGCCGCCGCAGTGTGAGCAGCAGGGCCTATGCTGCGTGAATGATCAAGCCCGTTGGACTCGTCATATTCGACTGCGACGGCGTACTGGTCGACATCGAGCGTATCGCCTGCCGTGTCCAGGTCGCCCTCGGAGCCGAGCTTGGATGGCCGCTGACAGAGGACGAGTTCGTGGACCCATTCATGGGGCGCTCCCACGCCGCCATCCACGACCAGATCGCCGCCCAGCTCGGCCCGGACACGGCCGCGATCTGGTCGGAGAGGTTCGAGCAGCTCCACCGGGAGGCCGTCGACGCCGAGCTTGCCCCGGTCGACGGCTTGCCGGAAGCACTCGACGCGCTCGCTGTGCCGACATGCGTCGCCTCCAGCGGCTCCCACGACAAGATGCGGCACACCCTGGGCCGCAGCGGGCTCTACGAACGCTTCGCAGGCCGCATCTACAGTGCCACCGAAGTCTCCCGCGGCAAGCCCGCACCCGACCTGTTCCTGCACGCCGCCCAGCAGATGGGCGTCGATCCCGAAGCCTGCGTTGTCGTCGAGGACAGCCAACCCGGCGTCCACGCCGCCCGCGCCGCCGGCATGCGAGTTTTCGGTTACGCCGGCGGACTCACCCCGGCCGAACGCCTCGAAGGCCACAACACCGTCGTCTTCCACGACATGCGCCGGCTGCCGAACCTCATCACCGCATGGCAGCCGACCCTCCATCAGGCACTGCCGACACCAGATTTGACCATTGCTCGCGCAGCGCCGACAGGTCACCACGTGCCACCTTCTTGATGATCTCCAGAGCCTCTCTGAGGCCGGCAAGGAGAAACCACAGGATGCCGAACAACAGTTCCGCCGCGAGCACGGCGACGTCGGCCGTGACCGCACCTATCGAAGGACCAGCAGATCGAGAGCGTCGATCACCGGGCCGTGCTCGACCTCGGCGGCGCGGTGAAGTCGGGCCAGGCCGGCCGCATACTCCTCATCCTCGATCAGCTGTAGCGGCGTGTGCGCTTCCCTACGCAGGTCGGCCGCGACTTCCCGTAGCGACGGGGCGGTGATCTGAGGAATCTGCTCGACCGCGGCCACGGTGAACCCGGCCGTGGTGAAGGCGGCTCCGACGTCGTCGAGGCTGGGGTAGGTGTCCAGGACGCGGACGGCCTCGGGGAAGAACCGGAACAGCGTGATCGCCTGGTGCCGGCCGGCGAAGGCCGACCGGATCAGGACCGGGCCGCCGGGGCGCACCACGCGGCGCAGTTCGCGCGCGGCGGCCGCCAGATCCGGCACGTGGTGGATGACGGTGGACAGCCACGCCGCGTCGACATGGTCGTCGGCCAAGGGGATGTTGGCGGCGTCTCCTGCCAACATCTGCGGATGGACGCAGCGGGAGCGCATCGCCGCGGAGGGCTCCACGGCGATGACTTCGACAGTGTCGTACCAGGTGGTGAAGGCCTTCGCCCACATGCCGGTGCCCGCGCCGAGGTCAAGCAGGCGGGTGTGGCGCCCGAGGTCGAGGTGCCTGGTCACCGCCTCACGCCAGGCGGCCAGCCCCTCGTCGGCGATGTGCCGGGCGGCCTCGAACGCCGCCGCGTCTCGGCCGTCGTACGCGATCCGTGCCATCTCGTTGATCCAACCTCCTCCCTGAAGTTGTCACAAGGATGGATGCGGCACTTCACAACCGAACAGGATTCGCGCTGCATGAACGGCCGCCCAAGGGCGTATCAAGCCGTGTCCGAGCGGTCGCGTGGTCAGAACCAGTGCAGGCAGTGCGGGGGTCGCTCGGCGCGGAAGAGCGCGTCGGCGAAGGCGGCCACGCCCGGGCGATGGGCCCGGATGTGCCCGGCGCGCACGAGCGTGCTCGGGGCGGTGCCGCCGAGATAGACCGAGCCCAGGTCGCTCACGTCGAGGGACAGGTCGGGCTCCCGGTCCGTCGGCACGCAGTCGGCAGCGCCGTCCCGGACGGTCAGCAGGTAGCGGCCGTGCTCGCCGAGGAACGGGTCGTCGACGTCGAGGACCAGCTCGCCGTCGGTGAACCAGCCGCGCGCCGTCAGCGCGTGCGGGACGTCCAGCAGCCGCACCCACAGCCAGTCGGTGTCGGAGCCGATCTCGCCGCCGCGGAGGTCCGCGAGCTGCCAGCGCAGCGGGTGGCCGGGCGGGAAGTGCTTGAACACGACCTTGGTGACCAGGTCGTGTCCGAGGACGAACCGGGCCAGGGCGGTGAAGGCGGCGTCGTCGGTGGCGATGGTCTCGTCGACGGTCAGGGTCTTGGCGTCATCGAGCGCATAGCTGGCGTACCCGTCCGGAAGGCCGTCGGCGTCTCGGTGGACGGCGACGTAGCGCGGCGCCGTGGATACCGGAGGCTGCCCCGTGCCCGCGGCCCACCAGCGGTGCGGGCGGGACAGCGCGCCGGGCTGCGCGCGGCGGTACCGGTCGTAGACCTCCTCCAGGATGTCGCCGCACTCGGCACGCCGCAGCACCTCGACCGAGCCGGTCGCGTCGGCAGTGCCCGGCGCCCGGGGAGGGGCGAAGGCGGCCCGGTGGCGCGGCACCGTCAGCTGCTGCGTGTAGGTGGCCGGTCCGTAGCCGAACCTGCGGTAGATCAGGGCCTCGGAGGCCAGCAACACGGACAGGAACTCCCCACGGGCCCGCAGATCCGCGAGCTGGTGGCGCATCATCGCGCTGAGCACGCCCTGCCGTCGGTGCGAGGGCAGGACGCCGACGGCGGTCACCCCGGCGGCCGGGACGATGCTCTCACCGGGCAGGGTGAGTTCGAAGGAGTAGGCACCGGCGGTCCCGACCGGCCGCCCGTCCGCCGCCACAGCGAGCAGGTTGCGGTCCATTTCGAACGCCGACCCCACGACCCCGCGTCCCCCGGCCGCTGCCTCCGGGAAACGCCCGAACGCGGCAAAGAGTGTGTCGACGAAGACGTCGACGTCATGTTCTGTAGTAGGACGGATCTCCATCGTGCCGCTGCCTCCCGCGCTGCCGCCACCACGACCGTGGTGTCCGCCACAGTGCAGCGCCGACCCACAGCCAAGGTCAAGTGAATTGAGGCCGCGCACGCGTGCCGTTCGAGCTGGTGCCGCCGAAAACGCGCTCCTCGGCATCGATGAGCAGGGGGAGATCTGCCGAGTCGTCGACTCGCCGGCGACCTATGGGTCGATGCCGCAGGCGATGGACGGCCTCGTTCTCGGCCATGGACCAACCAGGATCGCATGACCGGGCCGGGGCCGTCGTGGCCGGTTCACGTCGACTGAGGCGAACACCACCCTGTCGGCACGGCGACGGCCCCCTGCGCGCTGCCGGGTGACCTGTCTATGGTTGCTGCCCATGGACGACCTCCTTCCCGCCGGACGGCCCGCCTTCGACGCCCGCATCAGCCTGGCCACCGCCATGCACGCCCAACCCGGCGTGTACGCGCTGCTGCTCGGCTCGGGCACGTCCACCGGCGTAGGCGTGCCGACCGGCTGGGGCGTGGTGACCGCACTGGTGGCGAAGGTCGCCGCGGCCGCCGGGGAGCAGGTGCCGACCGAGGCCGACATCGAGCAGTGGTGGTCCAAGCACGGCGACGGCGCCCCGCTGGGCTACTCGGCGCTGCTGGAGTCGCTGGCCAGCACCCCCGCGGCGCGGCGGGCGCTGCTCGCGTCGTTCTTCGAGCCCACCTCGGAGGAGCGGGCCCAGGGCGTCAAGGTGCCCGGCGCCGCCCACCGCGCCATCGCGCAGCTGGTGGCCCGGGGCGCGGTGCGGGTCATCGTGACGACGAACTTCGACCGGCTCATCGAGCAGGCCCTGGAGGCGCAGGGCATCTTCCCGCAGGTCATCGCCACGCCCGCCGCGATCGAGGGCATGGAGCCGCTGCCGCACGCCCGCTGCACGGTGATCAAGCTGCACGGCGACTACGCCCGCACCGACCAGCTCAACACCGTCGAGGAGCTCAGCGCGTACGTCGCGCCGCTGCGCGGTCTGCTCGAACGGGTGCTCGACGAGTACGGCCTGGTCGTCGCCGGCTGGTCCGGGGACTGGGACCACGGGCTGGTCGCCGCGCTGGAAGGCACCCGGTCGCGGCGCTACCCGCTGTTCTGGGCCTCGCGCGGCGAGCTGGGCCAGATCGCCAAGCGCCTGGTCGCGCAGCACCGCGCCCACGTGATCACCGGCGCGACCGCCGAGCAGTTCTTCCCCGACCTGGTCAACCGGCTGGAGGCGCTGGACGACCTCGCCGACCCGCCGCTGACCAAGGCGATGGCGGTGGCACGGCTCAAGCGCCTGCTGCCCGACCCGGTCAAGCACATCGAGGTCGCGGACCTGTTCGACACCGAGATCCGGCGGCTGCGCGAGCACCTGCGTACGCTGGCGCCGCTGGCACCGGACGCGGACCCCGCGGCCGTGCAGCGCGCCCACGACGAGGTGCGGACCCGGTGCGACACCCTGATGCGGCTGCTCGCGCACGGGGTGTTCCTCGACCGCGACCGCCAGCACACCGCGCTGTGGGTGCGGGTGGTCGAGCAGCTGATGCGCGCCCGGCAGCAGCCGGCGGACGGCCACGACCCGCGCTGGACGAATCTGCAGCACTACCCTGCGCTGCTGGCGTTGAAGACGGCGAGCCTGGCCGCGGTGGCGTCCTACCACGATGACGTGCTGCTGCGGCTGCTGCGCCGGCCGACCTGGCGGATCCAGGCGGGCAACGGCCACCGGCCCGTGTCGGCGCTGGACGCGCTGCACGACTGCCGGGTGCTCGACTTCGCCGCGGTCAACGCGTTCCCGCGCTGGCACGGCACCGTCTGGCGCTACCCGCAGAGCCGGCTGCTGCGCGAGGAGACCCGCCCGGTGCTGCTGCCGCTGGTCGGCGACGAGGACTCGTTCCTGCAGCTGTACGCGCGCACCGAGTACCGCACCGCGCTGGCGCAGTCGCTGTTCGGGGTCAGCGGCGGTCTGGGCCCGGCGCCGGGCGGGTTCGCGGTCGCGTCGCAGTGGGGTCCGGACGGCACGCTGTACTGGGAGGCCGACTTCCGGGAGAACGCCGACCGCGACGTGTGGGAGCGTACGCCGCTGGGCCGCCGCGACGGGGAGTCCTACGGCCGCAGACTGGCCGCGCTCGCCGACGCGCTGCGGGCTGCGTAGTCCCCGGTCAGGACTGGTCGCACCAGGCGAGAGCCGCGATGCGCCAGCCCTGCGGGGTGCGTACGAACTGCATGGTCTTGGTCCCGCCGCCCTCGAACGGCTTGCCGTCGAGAGTGCCGGACTTGCGGTACTGCCCGAACCGGCAGGCGATGTCGCCCGCGATCTCCGTCCGCGCGGCGGTCTCCCACTCGGAGAACCCGACCAGGCCGCCGTCGGTCAGCAGCCGCCGGCGGGGCGCGATGAACTCCTCCACGGTGTAGACCGTGTACTCCGGCCCCGTCTTGACGATCGTGCCGCCCGCGATGACGAGCCGGCGGATCCGGTCCACGTCCGGTGCCCGGCCGTCCCGGTTGTCGAAGGCGCCGTAGAACTCGGCGGTCAGCGCGTCGATCTCGGCCTTCGACGCGGCTTCGCGGGTGGCATCGGGCTGATCCGCACCCTGCGGGCAGTGCGGGTCATGAGTGGTCCCGCCGCTCGACCGCGGCCAGTCGCGCGCGAGCATGGCGTAGACGTACTCGTCGCGCCAGGCGTCCTTGACGAAGGCGCTGTCGAGCAGGTGGGCCTCGCGGCGCATGCCTAGCCGTGCCAGCAGCGCGGCGGAGGCGGTGTTCAGCGCGTTGCAGCGGCCGTAGATCCGGTGCAGGCCGAACTCCTCGAAGCCCCACCGCAGCATGGCGCGGGCCGCTTCGGCCGCCAGGCCGCGGCCCTGGTGGTCGGGGTGCAGGACGTACCCGATCTCGCCCTGGCGGCTCTGCTCGCTGCGCCACACCAGCTCGACCTGGCCGATGACGCTCCCGGCCGCGGGCCAGACCACGGCCAGGGTGAGACAGTCGCCCTCGCGGACCAGCGCGGTCTCCGCGGCCATCGCCCGCACCGACGACAGCGACTGCTCGCGGCTGCGGGGTTCCGCCAGCGTGTAGCGGGCCACCTCAGGCAGCCGCTGGTACGCCCAGACGTCGTCCAGGTCGTCGGCCGTGAACGGGCGCAGCAGCAGGCGCTCGGTGCGCAGGGGGTACGCGGGGTGGGACACGGCCCGATCCTAGGCCGCCGGACGCGGCACCACGATCTTGTTTCGGTCGGGCGGCACGTAGAGTCCGGCCATGCGCCACGCGACCCTGACCGAACACGCTCGCTGCCTCTACGGCGACGAATACGCTCCGGCGGTCGAATGCGGCCTGGAGCACCACGAGCACTTCTTCGTCGAGCAGCTGACCTTCACCGACGCCGACGGCATCCTCGCGATGCTGCGGGAGCTGTGTCCCAACCTCGTCGACGGGTTCCTGCCCGTGTGGGTCCGCAACCTCGCCTACCGGCTGGTGCTGCTGCAGCGGCCGGACGAGCCCGCGCTGCTGCGGGAGGCCGCGGACAGCCTCTACCTGCACGGTCCCGACTGGGACGGGATCGCCGCAGACCTGCGGCGGCGAGCCGACGACCTGTCGTAGGCACCCACCGGAGCAACGCCGAGTCCGCGGGACGGCCGGAGCGGTCCACGACCGGGCGGCCCGCCGCGTCGCTGTCGAGCCTGTGCGAGCGGTGGCGGGTCAGCACGTTCGAACGCGCTGACCCGCACCGGTGTCAGGAGATCGTCACGCGACCGGCGCGCCGACGTCGAGCCGGTAGACGCCCAGGCCGTAGGTGCCGGCCGTGAGCAGGGTCCGGCCGCTGGACACCGCGGTCGCCAGGTCCATCACGGACACCACCGGCAGGCCGGTGCCGGCGGCGGTCCAGCTGACGCCCCCGTCGGTGGAGGTGAAGACGCCGACGTCGGTGCCGACGTAGAGCGCGGCGCGGTTCTGCGGGTCGAGCACCAGGTCGTTGACGGGCGCGTTGGGCAGGTTGCCGGAGATGTTCTGCCAGCTCGTCCCGCCGTTGGTGGTGCGGTAGACGTGCGCTGCCGGGTCACCGGTGGTGTATCCGGAGAACGTGGCGTACACGAGGTTGGCGTCCGTCGGGTCGACCGTGAGCCGGGTGACCCAGCGCTGCGGCAGCGCGGTGCCGATCTCGGTCCAGGTGCTGCCGGTGTTGCGGGTGACCCAGATGCGGCCGTCGTCGGTGCCCACGTAGATGGTCGCGGGGCTGGTCTTCGCGACGGCGATGGTCGAGATGGTGTTGTAGCTGGCGCTGCCGCTGCTGCCCCGGCTCAGGTCGCCGCTGATCGCGGTCCAGCTCTGCGCCGAGTTGGTGGAGCGGTTGAGCCGGTTGCCGCCGTAGTACATGACGGCAGGGTTCGACGGGTCGAACACGACCGGCGTCAGCCAGGCGCGCCGGTCCGAGGTGGTCGAGCCGAAGCTGCTCATCGAGTTGCCGCCGTTGGTGGAGCGGCCGCAGGAGCCGTTCTGCGAGCAGGCGTACACCTTCTGGTGGTTGGTCGGGTCGATGAGGTTCTGCAGGCCGTCGCCGCCGTAGTAGGAGCCCCACGCCGACCAGGACCGGACCGAGCCGTTGTCCTGCAGGCCGCCGCTGACGCGGGTGACGTCCTGCTGGGACACCGCGACGGTGTAGAACTGCATGTTGCCCAGCCGGGTGGTCTTGGTCCAGGCGCCGCTGAGCGAGCCGTTGGCGGTGGAGCGGTAGATGCCGCCGTCGTTGCCGATGAAGACGCGGTTGGCGACGCGGGGGTCGAACGCCACCGCGTGCTGGTCGACGTGGAAGGAGCTGGAGTTGCTGGTCCAGCTGCCGCCCGCGTTGGTGGATTCGAGCATCGGGACGCCGGGCACCCAGATGTGCTGGGGCGCCACCGGGTCGACGAAGATGCGGGAGAACCACCAGCCGAACGTGGACTGCGACGAGCTCAGCGCGGTCGTGTTGGTGATCTTCGTCCAGGTGTCGCCGCGGTTGGTGGAGGTCCAGAAGCCCAGGAAGTTGCCGGTGGTGTTGGCCGCGATGGTGTAGACCCGGTTGGGGTCGCTCTTGGCGACCGCGACGCCCATCCGGCCGACGTTGGTGCCCGAGGCGGGCAGCGTGCTGGCGAGCCGGGTGAAGCTGGTGCCGCCGTCGGTGGACCGGAACAGGCCCGAGCCGACGCCGCCGTAGCGGCGGCTGCCGGGCATCCGCTGGTGGTCCCACATCGTGACGTAGATGCGGTTGGGGTCGACCGGGTCCAGGGCCACGTCCGAGGCGCCGGTGGTGGTGTTGGCCCCGGCGAGGATCTGCGTCCAGGTGGCGCCGCCGTCGGTGGTGCGGTAGAGGCCGCGGGCGCCGCCGGGGACGTACAGGTTGCCGGTGGCCGCGACCAGGATCCGGCTCTGATTGGTGGGGTCGATGACGATGCGGCCGATCCGGTTGGTGCCGGTCAGGCCGACCGACTGCCAGGTCAGGCCGCGGTCGGTCGAGCGGTAGACGCCGGTGCCGGGGAAGGAGGCGCTGCCGCCGCCGGGGTTGGCCTCGCCGGTCCCGGCGTACAGGACGCCGGTGCTGGTGATCGCGATGGCGCCGACGGCCTGGGTGATGGCGGGGTCCCACGCGTAGTTGAAGGTGCTGCCGGAGTCCGTGCTCTTCCAGACGCCGCCGGAGGCGGTGGCGGCGTAGACGGTGTTGGCGACGGACGGGTCGACGACGAGGTCGGTGACCCGGCCGCCGAGGTTGGTCGGGCCCATCGACTGCCAGGCGGGCAGCGCGGCGAAGGTGGACGCACCCGAGGCGCCGCGGCGGATCCGGTCGGCCTGGGAGCGGGCGCGGCCTGCCAGCGTGACGAGATCGGCGGTGTGATCGGCGCCCAGGCGCTGGGCCATGAACCACTCGTCGGCCCCGGCCGGGCCGGCGGCGCCCTCCAGCGCTTCCAGCGCGGCGACGTCGGGTCCGATCACGACGTCGGCGGGAAGGCCGTGTGCGTCGGCGGCCGCGACCAGCGACAGGCCCAGCAGGACAGTGAGACCGAAACTCCACGAAGACTTCATATTCTCCACCCCGGCTAGACATGCAATGCTACGCATCGATGCATAGAAAGGTCTAGAGATGCGGTTGGTCTGGCACATCCCGCCGGTGATCCGTTTTCGCGCCGTGGCCGCCTGGTCGAACTGTCGCGACAGGACCCGCCGTGGGCAATGCGCGGACGACGGGCACACCGTCCCATGACGACCTCACCCCCGGCGGCCCACGCCGCTGCACCACGCCGCCACCGGCGGGCCTACGGCGCCCTGGCCGTGACGGCGATCTTCGCCTCACCGCTGCTGCTGCTCCTGGCCGGTTCGCTGCGCGAGCCGGGCCAGCCGCCCGTGGTCGCGCCGCCGCTCATCCCGGACGACCCCGGCATCGCCGCCTACCAGCAGGCGATCACCGAAGGCGACCTGGTCCGCGCCGCCGCCAACTCGATGATCGTCGCCGCGGTCGGCGTGCCCCTGAGCCTGCTCGTGGCCTCGCTGGCGGGCTTCGCCCTGACCCAGCTGCCCCGCCGCGTCACCGGCACGGTGATCGCCCTGTCCGTGCTGGCGATGATGGTGCCCGCCACCGCGCTGCTGCTGCCGCGCTTCGTGCTGTTCCGCACGCTCGAGCTGACCGACACGCTCGTGCCGCTCATCGCACCCGCGCTGATCGCGACCTCACCGCTCTACCCGCTGATCTACTACCTGGCCTTCCGGTCCATCCCCGCCGACAGCTACGACCTGTGCCGGCTCGCCGACCTCACCCCGATGCAGACGTGGCGGCGGATGGCACTGCCCCAGGTCCAACCGGTCACCGCCGGGCTCGCCGCGCTCACCTTCGTGCTGACCTGGTCCAACCTGCTCGATCCGATGGTCTACGTCTACGACCGGGCCGCCTTCACGCTGCCGCTGGCGCTGCGCGCCCTGGCCGCGATGGACCCGCACAACCAGCCCGTGTTCCTGGCCGGCGCCGTCCTCGCCACGCTGCCGACCCTGCTCGTGCTCGGTGCCGCCCAGCACCGTTTCCTGCACGCCTACGGCCCCGAAGGAGCCTCGTGAAGCGAACCGTCGCCCTGCTGAGCCTGCTCACCACGCTCGCCGCCGCCGTGGCCACGGCCGGTTGCGGCGGCACCGCCGAGCAGGCGGCCGACACCGTGTCCCTGCTGGTCGCCGGCACCCCCGACGAGCTCGCCGCCTACCGCGCGCTCGCCGCCGCGTACGAGCAGGCCAAGCCGGGCGCCCGGGTGAGCCTGATCGAGGCGAGCAGCGCCAAGGACCTGATGACCCGGGTGTCCACCTCGATCGCCGGGAACGCCGCACCCGACCTGTTCCTGATCAACTACCGCAACTTCGGCCAGTTCGCCACCAAGGGCGCGCTCGCGCCGATGACGGCCCGGCTGGCCGCCTCGGGCAGCCTGCACGACGCGGACTTCTACCCGCAGGCCATGGGCGCCTTCCGCTGGGGCGGCGAGCAGATGTGCCTGCCGCAGAACATCTCCAGCCTGGCCGTCTACTACAACCGCTCCCTGTTCACGAAGTACCAGGTGGCCGAGCCGGTCGCGGGCTGGCACTGGAACGACATGGTCGCCACCGCGCAGGCGCTGACCCGGGACGCGGGCGGCCGGACCGTCCGGGCCGGGGAGCCGGAGGCGGCCGGGGTGCCGGTGGCCGTGCACGGGCTGGGCGTCGCGCCCGAGCTGATCCGCATCGCGCCGCTCATCTGGTCCAACGGCGGCGACATCGTCGACGACCCGGGCGCCCCGACCCGGCTCACCCTGGACACGCCCGAGGCGCGGCAGGTGCTGCAGGACTTCCTGGAACTGCCCCGGATCGGCGTCGTCCCGTCGGACCTGGAGGTCGAGACCCAGGACTACGAGGCCCGGTTCGCCGCCGGGAAGCTGGCGATGTTCGTCTCGTCCCGGCGGGTCACGACCGCCTTCCGGGCGATCACCGGATTCGAGTGGGACGTCGCCCCGCTGCCGCAGTACCGCTCCCCCGCGAACATCCTGCACAGCGACGCCTACTGCATGACGAAGGCGTCCGGCCGCCAGGACGCGGCGTGGCGCTTCCTGGAGTACGCGCTGAGCGACCCCGGGGCCGCCCTCATGGCCCGGACCGGGCGCACGGTCCCGTCGCGGATCTCCGTGGCGACCTCGACGGCGTTCCTGTCCCCCGGCACGCCACCGGCCCGCTCGCAGATCTTCCTGGACACCATCCCCGTGCTGCGGCCCGTGCCGACCATCTCGACCTGGCCGGAGATCGAGGATGCGACCGGCAAGGTCCTGGAGAACGCCTTCTTCCACGGCGACCCGCTCGACAAGGTCATCACCGACCTCGACGCGGCCACCCGGGAGGTCTTCCAGCGCGGTACGGCGGCCCGGTGACGGCCGGGCTGAGCCTGCACGGCGTGCACCTGTCCCGCGGGGCGATCACCGCCCTGCGCGGCGTCGACCTCGCCGTGCGCCGCGGCGAGCTGCTGGTCGTCCTGGGCCCGTCCGGTGCGGGCAAGTCCTCGCTGCTGAGGGCCATCGCGGGGCTCGACGCGGTCACCGGCGGGACCGTCGCCATCGGCGGGCGCGACGTCACCGCGCTGCGGCCGGGGCTGCGCGGGGTGTCCATGGTGTTCCAGTCGTACTCGCTGCTGCCGCACCTGACGGTGGCCGACAACATCGCGTTCGGGCACCGGATCCGCGGCGCGGACCGCCGGGCCGCGGCGGCCCGCGCGGCACAGGCCGCGGCGGCGGTGGGCTGCGGGGACCTGCTCGCGCGCCGGCCGCACCAGCTGTCGGGCGGCGAGCGCCAGCGGGTGGCACTGGCCCGGGCGCTGGTCCGCGAACCCGAGGTGTTCCTGCTCGACGAGCCCCTGGCCAACCTGGACGCCGCCCTGCGGACGTCGATGCGCACCGAGATCAGGGCGGTGCACGACCGGCTCGGCGCGACGACGGTCTACGTGACCCACGACCAGTCGGAGGCGATGGCGCTCGGCGACCGGATAGCCGTGCTCCGCGACGGCCGCATCGAGCAGGTCGACACCCCGGACGGGGTGTGGCACCGCCCGCGTACGCGTTTCGTCGCGTCCTTCGTCGGTGCGCCCGGCATGACGCTGCTGCCCGGTGACGGCCCGCTGCGCCTGCCGGGCGTCGAGGCGACGGCGGTCGAGCTGGGCGTACGGCCGGAGCACGTGACCCTGACCAGCGCGGGTGGCACGGCCGGCCCGCTGGGCGAGGTGGCGCGGGTCGAGGTGCTCGGCGAGGACGCGCTGGTCCACGTGCGCCTGGGCGGGCACGCCCTGACCGCCCGGGTCCCGGCCCGGACCCGGCCCGCCCCCGGTGACCGGGTCGCCGTCGGCGTCGCCGCGGAGCACCTGCACGCCTTCGACAAGGTCACCGGCGAACGGATCCCGCTGCCCGCCGGGGCGGACCGGGCGGCCGCCCGATGAGCCGGGAGCGCCGGCAGCTGGTGCTGATGCTCGCGCCGTTCCTCGCCGGACTGGTCGTGCTGGTGCTGCTGCCCGCCGCGGCCACGCTGGCGATGGCGTTCACCGAGACCGACCTGATCGCGACCTCGCGGTTCATCGGCGTGGCCAACTTCGTCGAGCTCACCCGCGACCCGGCGGTGCGGGCCGCGGTCGGCAACTCGCTGTCCTACCTGGCCTTCTCGGTGCCGCTGCGGCTGGTCATCGCGGTGGCGCTGGCGCTGCTGCTGCATCGGCGGGCCCGGGGCGCCGGCACGGCGCGGGCGGCGGTGCTGCTGCCCGGCGCCGTCCCGGAGCTGGCCTACGGGCTGATGTGGCTGTGGCTGCTCAACCCGATCCAGGGGCCGGTCAACCAGCTGCTCCTGCTCGGCGGGCAGGGCGGGCGGACCGTCTTCGGCACCCTGCCGCCGCAGTGGCTGACCGACCCCGAGGACGCCCGGGCGGGCATCGTGCTGATGAGCCTGTTCACGATCGGCGAGACGTTCGTCATCGTGCTCACGGCGCGGCTGGCGCTGCCGCCCGAGGCGTACGAGCTGGCGGAGCTGGAGGGCGCCCGCGCGGGGCAGGTGCTGCGCCGGGTGACGCTGCCGCTGCTCGCACCGGTGCTCGCGGTCCTGGTGCTGCGCGACACGGTGCTGAGCCTGCAGGCGTCGTTCGTGCCGACGCTGGTCGTGACGAACGGCGGCCCACCGCCGTACGCAACGACGTACCTGTCCCTGGTGATCTACCAGGAGGCGTTCGAGTATCTGCGCTACGGCTACGCCGCGGCGGTCGCCGCGCTGACGCTGGGCCTGACCGCGGTGGCGGTGCTGATCCAGTGGCGCCTGCTGCGCCGCTGGGCGGCCCACGGCCTGGTCGGGATGGGAGCACATCGACCGGGCAGCTGACGGCAGTCCGAACCTTGTGCCGGTATGCAAGCGACGGAGGCGCGGCCACCCCTCAGGACCGCTCCTCCGTCGCGCACGATCAGCCGCACCCTTCAGGGGCAGGGCCGCTCGGCATGACTTCATACTAACGGACAATCCGTATATAACGGCGCTGTTCGCACGGCGTGGTGTCACCGACCGTGTCGGAATCCGCACCACGCCATCCGCCCGCTTCACAAAGTCGATCATGCAAGCGGAGGCAATCCGCAGGTCAGAGCGCGTTTTGGTGGGTCGCGGCAGGGTAGGGCTAGGGTCCGGATCAAAGCAGGAGGCGATCGACCGATGAACCTCTCACGACGTATCTCGATTTTGTCGGGCCTGCTCGCTACGGCGTTGCTCGCGACGGCCGCACCAGCTGCGGCGCGCGCCGCGGCACAGCCGTCGGAACGCGACACCGCCTGGATCGTCGCAGCGCACCAGGCGAACCTGGCCGAGATCGCGACCGGGAAGATGGCGCAGGAGAAGGGCACCTCTGCCGTGGTCAAGGAGCTCGGCGAGCGGTTCGTCACCGACCACACCAAGCTCGACGCCGCGCTGCGGCCGCTGGCCTCGGAGCTGAACGTGGCCCTGCCCGACAAGCCCACGGCCGAGCAGCAGGCCGTCGCCCAGCGCCTGTCCGACACGGCCGTCGGCGCGGACTTCGACAAACTGTGGATCGAGCAGCAGCTGGCCGCACACGCCAAGAGCATGCAGGCCACCCAGCAGGAGATCGACAGCGGCGACGCGGCCCGGGTCAAGCAGGTCGCCGAGGCGGCCCTGCCGGTGATAAAGCAGCACCACGAGGCACTCATGAAGGCCGCGCCGGCCTTCGGCCTGCCTCAGCGCTGACGCAGGCGTCCCACCGTCACGGTGGTCTGCCGCCGCCGTAGGCGCCCGGGACACCGCCGCGCGTGCGAGCCGCCACACGCTCGCACGCGCTACCAGCTCATCGTGAGCCGTCGCTTCCGACGGCGGGGTTCTCATCTCCGGTCAGCAGCGGCAGGACCCCGGTGACCGCCAGCACCCGCTGCGTCAGGCCATGCACTCCGGTCACCTGATAGTCGACGCCTCTGGCCAGAGCAGCGCTGCGACCGGACACCAGTACGCGTACGCCGCCGGAGTCGAGGAAGGAGGTTTGGGACAGGTCCACGGTGACGGTCTTGACCCCGGGCACGCGGGCAGCGTGCATCAGGGTGTCCAGCAGGAGATCGTGCACCGTCATGTCGATCTCCCCGTTTACGGCCACGACCGCCTGCGCGGGGTCCGCAGTCGCCAGCTCGACCGAGGTCTCCACGTCAACTCCCCTCCCCCTCCTGGGGCACCGGCTCCAAGCCGGTCGCCGCAGCAACCTTGTCGACATCGCCTGAGCTGAAGGCGGTGCGGACACCTGACACGGACATGCCGGCCGCCTGAGCGAGCTCGCCGAAGGTGTACGGGTGCGGGTAGACGAAATGGCGCGCATAGGCCAGCAGGAGGCGGATCTCCTCCTCGGCACGCATGCGGCGCGCGTGCGCATCCGCCAGGGCGGCAAGGACCGCATCGCTGCTGGCGGTGTGCGAGGGGTCTTCGATCGCCCCCAGCACGGCCTTCACGTCACCGGCCACACGACGAGTACTCATGTATACGACTATCGCACAGGCATGCGGTCATCGCATAGTTGTGCTGTCATCGCCACATTCGACGGCGCCAGCCAAGACGTCCGGCGGCCGCACTGCTTTGCGCCGTATACCCACGTCCACGTCCCTCGCAGCCTGCGATCTTCGGGCGGTCGTTCCGTGGTGGTCACTGCTGTACTGTTCCGGGAAGCCGACCCGGCTGCCCGTCCAGAGGCCTTCGGCCGGCCGTCGAGGTGCCGTGCGAGTCCGGGCGGGTGGAGGTGGTCACATGGCGGAAGTCGGCATCGCGGCACGGCTTGCGCCCGGTGGTCACGTCTGTCTGCCGGTCCGCAGCGCTCCAGCGGAGATGACCGCGTGAGCACCGCCTCCGTGGCGGAGTTCGGCCACCCGGCGCTGCTCTACCGCGACGACGAGGAGTACGTGGCCGGCACCGTGCCCTACATCCGCGAGGGGCTGGCCGCCGGCGAGCCGGTCGCCGTGGCCGTCCCCGGGCCGAACCTGCGACTGATCCGGGACGCGCTCGGCGCCGACGCCGCGCGGGTGCTGCTGCGCGACATGACGGTGGCCGGCCGCAACCCCGGCCGGATCATCCCCGCGGTCCTGCTCGCCTTCGCCGACGCGCACCCCGGCCGCCGGGTCCGCCTGATCGGCGAGCCGATCTGGGCCGGTCGCAGCGCCGCCGAATATCCGGCCTGCGCTCAGCACGAGGCCCTCATCAACACCGCGTTCGCCGGCCGCCGGGCCACGATCCTGTGCCCGTACAACACCGAGCTGCTGGATCCGGCGTGGATCGCCGACGCGCACCGGACGCACCCGGTCATGCGCGACGCCACCGACCGCTTCGACAGCGCGCACTACGGTGATCCGGTCGTGGTCGCGGCCGGTTTCAACCTGCCGCTGTCCGGTCCGCCGGCCGGTGCGGCGACCATCGTCATCGAGCTGCACACCCTGGCCGCCGCGCGTCGCTTCGTCGCCGAGCACGCCCGGCGCGCCGGCCTGACGCCGGAGCAGATCGCCGATCTCACCATCGCGGTCAGCGAGCTGGCCACCAACGCCGTCAAGTACGGCGGCGGCGGGCAGCTCACCGTCTGGCACGACACCGACCACCTAATCTGCCAGGTCGCCGACGGCGGGCACCTGAGCGACCCGCTAGCGGGGCGGATACCCGTCCCGGCACACGCTCCTAACGGCGGTCGCGGACTGCTGCTGGTCAACCAGCTGTGCGACCTCGTCCGCGTACACACGACCCCCGCCGGCACCACCACCCGGATCCACGTGCACCGCACCGAACGCCCGTAGCACCGTTCGACCACGTCGCACCTTTCGTCGGGGTCGCTCACGCAGCGGCGGCTTCCTCCTCGGCGGCGAGCACGCTCAGCTCCGGGTCGTCGACGGGGTGGTCGACCGCGTAGCCGGGAGGCGGCAGCGGCGCACGCAGCTCGGCGATCACCGCCTTGGCCGTGGCCGCGATCGGGATGGCCATGAGCGCGCCGATCAGGCCCAGCAGCGCGGCGCCCACCAGTCCGGCGAGCAGGACGGCCAGCGACGGCATGTCCAGGCTGCGGCGCATCATCCGCGGCACGATCCAGTAGTTCTCCACCTGCTGGTACACCAGCAGCCATCCCACGATGCCGACCGCCGCGGGCCACATGCCGACGGCCATCGCGGCGACGATGCCGCACACCGCCATGCCCAGGGTCGCACCGACCAGCGGAATCAGGTCGGTGACGGCGACGATCAGCGCGAGCGGGAGCGCGAACGGCACCTCGAAGATCGCCAGGCCCAGATACGCGACGGCGCCCGCGATCAGGGAGACCAGCACGTTGCCGATCATGTACGAGCCGACCTTGTCGACCGCCGTGTCGACGATGCGCCGGACCCGCTCGCGGTGCCGGTCCGGCGCGATCAGCTGGGCCCGCCTGCGCAGCCGCGGCATGTCGGCCAGGAAGTATAGGGACAGGACCACGACGGTGAGCGTCGTGGCCAGCGCGTCCAGGAACGTCTGGAACATGTTGAGCAGGTTCGCGGCGATCCACGCCGGCACCGACGCGGCCAGGTCGTTGAGCCGGTCGCCCAGCCCGTACCGGGCGCTGAGCTCGCGGAAGACCGGCGAGCGCTCGTCGAGCCCGGCGATGTAGCCGGGCAGGTCCTGCACCAGGTCGCCCGCCTGCCCCACCAGGGGCGGCCCGACCCCGATAACCAGCGCGGTCAGCGACCCCAGCACCCCGATCAGGATCATGGCGACGGCGTAGGGGCGCCGCACGCGATGTCGGACCAGCCAGCGCACCGCGGGGTCCAGGCTCACCGCCACGAACAGCGACACCAGCACCAGGGCGAGCACCGTCCGCACCGTCCACAGCGCGGTCAGCCCCAGCCCCACCAGCGCGACGCCGCACGTGCCCGCCGCCGCCCAGCGGAAGACCTCACCCGAGGTGACCCGTCCTCTTCTCACCGGCTGCGCATTCCCGCTCACCGATGACGCAAACTCGCCCGTGGTCGGGCGAGCGCGCGGGCGGTGCTACTCCGCCAGCAGGCTCGACAGGCGTCCCGCGAAGAGCTGCGCTTCGATGTCGCTGACCTCGTCGCCCAGCTCGCGGACCAGCTTCTGCTGGGTGCACAGGAGCACGTCCGCTTCCTTGAGCTGGGCCTCGGGGATCACGACGACCTCACCGTCGACCACGGCGAGGACGGGATCGAGGTCCCGCGACCGCGCGAGCACACGCACGTCGTTGGCCGTCACTGTGGTCATATCCACACGTTACCGAACATCATGTCGTGGCACCCGGCTTTGCGACGCTCGACGACCCGCCGAGCGATCTTGGAGCGCGAGACGGCCGGAAGCCCCATAAGCGTTGCGGGCACTCAGGATGTCACTGCATTGTGACAAGACCAATACGCAGGCGCTCCCGATTGCACATCGCCGCAGTTCACAGGCTTGAGGGGCGTCCGGCCGTCGTTTCGCCGATTCCGCCGGGGGTACCCCGGCTGCTGAGAAGCACGTACCGACGGTGAGATCGTCTCGGCCGCTGCCGACGGCCGGCCGTGCGAGCCGAGGGGAAGAGATGCAACCCAAGGTGTACGAGGTGGTGCCCAACCACCACCAGTGGGACGTCCTCGAAGGCGATGCGCTGATGGCCGTCCACGACCGCGAGGCCTGCGCGGTGCGACACGCGCTGCGCGAAGCGGTCGCGCACGCGCCGAGCCACCTCACCATCACCGACCACCAGGGTCGGGTCGTGGGCGACGTCTGGTGCGGCGACGGCCGCGCTCCCGGCACCGGCCCCGACTACGACTCCAGGTCGATGAAGCCGTACGGGATGTAGCCGGCTTCGTACAGTGCATCCTCGTCGCCGTCGGCCACCTCGGCGTCCGTGATGGACCTCGCGTCGACATTCACGAAGTCGCCCGGCCCGGCCACCTCGCCGAGCAGGGCGGGCACGTCCATCCGGTCCCAGTCGACGGTCACCGTGGTCACGTGCTCCAGCTCGCCCATGAAGAGAAGGTCGGAGAGGCTGCCGTCGTCGACGTACTCCTCCTCGTCCGCGCTGAAGTCGTGCCCGACCGGCTCGCCCGGCCCGGTGAACGTGATCGGCGAGTATCCCTCGATGTCGATGGACACGAACGGGTGCAGGTCGATCGACCGGGCGAGCCTGCCGTGCTGGTAGACGTCGAGCGAGAGCTGCGCGCCGTACCAGCAGAGCAGATACAGGTTGACGCCCTCCGCCAGCTCCCCGGCCAGGTCGGCCTTCACCTCGTCGAGGGTGCCGCGGATGTAGTGGGCGTCCTTGCGGGCACCGCCCGGGGACACGCCGAAGCGGAGGTCGTAGTAGCTCTTCGGTCGCACGGCCGACAGCGTACGGCCACCGCCCGACACCGCGTACGCGCGTCAGGGACGGAAGCTCGCGCGGTACTGCGTGGGGGTGCGCCCGGTCAGCTCCTGGAACGCGGCGTGGAACGCCGACAGCGAGGTGTACCCGACCATGAACGCGATCCTGGTGACCGGGGTGTCGCCCGCGGCCAGCTCCTCGACCGCCCGCAGGACCCGCATCCGGCGCAGCACCGCCCGCCAGGTCATTCCGGTCTCGTCCTCGAACCGCCGCGCCAGCGACCGCGGCGCCAGCCCGACCTGCGCGGCCACATCCTCGAACCGGACCCCGTCGCCGAGGCGCTGCTCGGTCAGCCGCAGCGCCAGCCGCAGCTCCGGTGACCGTCCCGCCGGCACGACCATCGGGCTCGGTTGCTCGGACAGCCGCCAGACCACCGCCGCGAGTGCGGCGAACATCGTCCGGGCGTACGCGGGCAGCGGTTGCTCGGTCTCGCCCCAGGTGCCGCACTCGCCCACCAGGGCACGGGCCAGCGGGTCCAGGTCGAACACGGTCAACGGGGTCGGCGGCGGCGGGGTGAAGGCGGTGTCGAACAGCACCGAAGCGGTCGTCGCGGGCTGCGCGATGCTCACCCGGATCGGTCTGCCCGCCTCGATCAGGGCCGCCCGTGCGGGCGGCAGCAGCCACTGCCTGCCCTGCGCCTCCAGCCGCAGCGTGCCGGCGGAGGCGCAGAGCAGGTAGTGCCGGTCCACACAGAGATCACGGGCGGGCTGTGCGGCGAAGGTCCGCACGAAGCTGAACGCCTCGCAGGTCATCGGGTGGCTCGCATCCCCACATCGTAGGAGTGCCGCTCAGGCGACCGTTTCCCGCAGCTCGGCGTGGAAGCGGCGGCTGACCGGCGCCGCGGTCATCATCGGCCGCAGCGCGCCGCCGGCGCGGGCGAATGACTCCGACGCCTGGTAACCCGCGAAGGAGGCCTCGTCGGCCCACTCGTGCACGATGGTGATCGCGGTGTCGTCCGCACGGGAGGCGTACACCCGGTAGGCGATGTTGCCCGGCATGGCGCGCACGCGCGGGCTCTCGGCGTCGAGCCGGTCGAGTGCCACGGGGCGGTCGGCGGCGGTGGTGTGCAAGTCGACGATGGCGATGAACATGGCAACCTCCTGGTCGGGCCGCGTTGCCGCAGCGGGAAGGGTTCCATCCTCCGGCGCGGGCCGCCGGTCGGCTCCCGGCAGGCGGACACGTTCGCGCTCGCATCGGACAGCTCGCCGGACTCCGCGGGCCGGGCGGCGCGCCGACCAACCACGACAGCGCCGACCGCGTCCCCTGTTTGCACCATGGGGCGCAGACGTGACGCCGTCGGTACAAATCGCCGGGCGTTGTTTCGCGTACACCGATCTGCGATCTGTTCCCGTTCTACCCTTCGGCGTATGGGTGTGGTCTCGCTCAAGGAGATCGTCGACCGAGCCATGCGGGACCGCTACGGGGTCCCCGCGATCAACATAGTCAACGATTTGACGATGGAGTCCGTCCTGGCAGCCGCGGTCGAGCGCCGGTCACCCGTCATCGTCCAGACGTCGGTCAAGACGGTGCGGTCCATCCGGTCCGACGTGCTGATCGCGATGTGGCGCGCGATGACCGCCGGCATCGAGGTCCCGGTCAGCCTGCATCTGGACCACTGCCCGGACCGGGAGGTGATCACCGAGTGCCTCGCCAAGGGCTGGAACTCGGTGCTGTTCGACGCCTCCACGCTGCCGGTCGAGGAGAACCTGCGCCAGACCATCGAGGTGGTCGCCGAGGCGCGCGCCCACGGCGCGCACGTCGAGGGCGAGATCGAAGCGATCACGGGTGTCGAGGACGGCATCGGCAGTGACGAGGCGGCACACCGGCAGACGCTGGACGTCTCGGTGCGGTTCGTCGAGGAGTCGGGAGTCGACGTGTTCGCGCCGTCGATCGGCAACGCGCACGGCGTCTACACCGCCGCGCCCGAACTCGACGGCCAGCGGGTCAGCGACATCGTCGCGGCCACCGGCGTGCCGATCGCGCTGCACGGCGGCACCGGCCTGACCGACGCCCAGTTCAGCGACCTGATCGCGCGGGGCTGCGCGAAGGTCAACGTGTCCACCGCCCTGAAGATCACCTACATGACCGCCAACCTGGCCTTCCTCCGCGACGCCGAGGCACAGGGCAAGTGGGACCCGCCCTCGCTGTTCCGGCAGGTCGCCGCGGACGTCACCGCGATGGCCGCCGGGTACGCCGACCGCTTCGGCAGCACGGGGCAGGCATGGTGACAGCCCTGATCTTCGACTGCGACGGCGTCCTGGCCGATACCGAACGCTTCGGCCACCTGCCCGCGTTCAACCAGACGTTCGCCGAGTTCGGCCTGCCGGTGCGGTGGGACGAGCAGGAGTACGGCCGCAAGCTGGCGATCGGCGGCGGCAAGGAGCGCATGTCCAGCCTGCTGACGCCGGAGTTCGTGACCGCCGCCGGGCTGCCGGACGACCCGGCCGGGCAGGCCGAGGCCGTCGCCTCGTGGCACCGCCGCAAGACCGCGATCTACACGGCCATGGTCGCGGCCGGCGACCTGCCGGCCCGACCCGGGGTGGCCAGGATCGCCGAGGAGGCGCACGCGGCGGGCTGGCTGCTCGCCGTGGCCTCGACCTCGGCCGAACAGTCCGTGCAGGCGGTGCTGGAGCATGCCGTCGGCCCGGACCGGGCCCGTGATTTCACCGTGCTCGCCGGGGACATCGTGCCGCGCAAGAAGCCCGCCCCCGACATCTACCTGCTCGCGCTGGACCGGCTCGGGCTGGCGGCGCACGAGGCCGTGGTCGTCGAGGACTCGCACAACGGCCTGGCCGCCGCTGTCGCGGCCGGGATCGCCTGCGTCGTCACGGTCAACGACTACACCGCCGGCGAGGACTTCACCGGCGCGGCGTTCGTCGTCGACTCGCTCGGCGAGCCCGGCGCGGCCCCCGTCACGGTGCTCGCCAACACCAGCCCGGCGACACCCGGGGCGTACGTCAGGCTGGCCGACCTCGCGGCCGTCCTCACCGGAGGGGATCGGCGATGACCGGCAACTCCCTGCCGCAGGTCGAGTTCGTGGTGCGGACGATCGCACAGACCGCCGTGGCGAACGAGAAGTACTTCGGCGACCTCGACGCCGTCGTCGGCGACGGAGACTTCGGCTACTCCCTGGCCCGCGGGTTCGAGATCGTCATCAGCGACTGGGACACCTTCGACCGCACCGATGTCGCCACCTTCCTGCGCAAGGTCGCCGTCGTCATCACCAGCCGGATCGGCGGCACGTCCGGACCGCTGTGGGGCACCGCCTTCCTCCGCGCGGCCACCGCCGCGGCCGGCACGTCCGACCTGGACGGTGACACCGTCGTCGCCATGCTGCGCGCGGCGGCAGAGGGCATCCAGGCCCGCGGCAACGCCAGCCTCGGCGACAAGACCCTGCTCGACGCGCTGGTGCCCGCCACCGACGAGATAGCCCGCCAGATCAGCCTCGGCAGCGACGGGCCGACGACCATCCGGGCCGCCGCGACCGTGGCCCGCGCCAGCGCGGACGCGACCGCAGGGCTGGAGGCCCGCCGCGGCCGGGCCAGCTACACCGGCGAGCGGAGCATCGGCAGCGTGGACCCCGGAGCCGTCGCCGTCGCCGTCATCTGCGAAGCCCTCGCCGACGCCTGGCCGACCGCATCGTGAGAGGAAGCGCCATGAAGAAGTTCGTCAACGACCCCCGCCAGTTCGTCCCCGAGATGCTCCGGGGCGTCGCCCTGGCCAACCCGGACACGCTGCGCTACGTGCCCGAGTACAACCTCATCATGCGGGCCGACGCCCCGCGCGACGACAAGGTCTCCGTCGTGCAGGGCTCCGGCTCGGGCCACGAACCCGCCCACGTCATGATCGTCGGCAAGGGCATGCTGGACGCCGCCTGCCCCGGCGACGTGTTCGCCGCCCCGCCCATGGACTACGTGCTGGAGACCAGCAAGCTGCTCGCCTCGCCGAAGGGTGTGCTGCATCTGATCAACAACTACACCGGCGACCGGATGGCCTTCGACATGGGCAAGGAGATGGCCGAGGCCGAAGGCGTCCGGATCGAGACGATCCTGATCGACGACGACGTCGCCGTGTCCGACTCCACCTTCACCATCGGCCGGCGGGGCGTGGCCGGCAACTTCTTCGTGATCAAGGTGGTCGGCGCGAGCGCCGAAGCCGGCGCCGACATCGAGGAACTCGTACGGCTCGGCAACAAGGTCAACTCGGTCACCCGGACCATGGGTATGGCGCTGACGTCCTGTACGCCGCCGGCGAAGGGTTCGCCGCTGTTCGAGCTCGGCGACGACGAGATGGAGATCGGCGTGGGCATCCACGGCGAGCCCGGGCGACGCCGCGAGAAGCTGGCCGGCGCCGACGCGATCATTGACGAGCTGCTCGAAGCGGTCGTCACGGACCTGCCCTACCAGCGCGGCGACGACGTCGCACTGATGATCAACGGCCTGGGCGGCACGCCTATCGGCGAGCTGTACCTGCTCTACGGCCGCGCCCACGAGCAGCTCGAGGCCCGCGGCATACACGTGCGGCGCAACTACGTCGGCGAGTACTGCACCTCGCTCGACATGGCCGGCGCCTCCCTGACCCTCGTCAAGCTCGACGACGAGATCGTCGCCGGCCTCGCCGCACCCGCCGAGATCGCGATCCGGACGTTCTAGGTTCGCGAGCACGCGGTCGTGCTTGATCGTGGTGGTCCCCGGTCACACCCTGGTCGTCCCGCGCGCCCACGTGCCGAGGCAGGCGGGCTTCTCCCCCGACTTGACCGGCCGCAGGCGGTCGCCGGCAGCGGATTGGGCGGTGCCCGGCCTGGTGGAGTGGCCGGCCACCGCGGACGAGGAACCTGCGTGACCTGCCGGGCCGTGCTGGTCTCAGCGTCCGCGGCGGCCGGCCCCGAGGCCGGGCACCTATAGCCGGGCGGATGCACCGTCCCGGCCATAGATGACAGCGGCGCGCATCCGTCGTTTGTCACTCTCCCGAGGGAGCCGGCGTTACGGTGCACGGCCTCAGGGGCCGTGCGGCCGTCCGGCGTCGTCGGCTCGCTGCGGGCTCTTGGAGGGCCGCACCGGGCTGGGCCGAGCAGTCGGCTTGCCTGGTGGGGCGGGGGGCTGGCCGGGGCCGGCCGCCGAAGGCGCGGGAGCGCTCGCCGGCAGGCCGGGCCCGGAACCGGTGGCCGGTGGCAGGCCGGGGCCGGGCGCGGCGGGACCGACCGCAGCGGTGGGATCGGGTGCGGGCGGGGGCGGGTCGATCGGCTGGCCCGATGGACCGAGCAGGGTCAGCGCGCAGCGGACGCCGTCGAGGCTGAAGGCCGTCGGCAGCGGGTTGGTGCCGCGGTAGGTCGCGGTCAGCGGCAGGTCCGTCGTGTCCCCGCCGGCGAGCGGACCGATGGCCGCGGTGGCGGTGTGGTCGCGCTGCTGCCAGCCGCGGGCGGGCTCGACCTGCTGGGTGCCCGGCATCTGCACAGTCAGCCGGCCGGGCGCGAGAGTGGACGTCGTGGTGTTCGCGATGGTCAGCGTCGCGCTGAACCGGGAGCCGTCGTCGGTGCCCAGCCGGTAGACGACGGCGCAGGGCGGCGGCGCGGACACGGCAGGCGACGGCGCCGCGGCCGAGGCCGCCGGAGGCCGCGTCGCCGAGGAGTTCCAGGCCCAGGCCGCGGCTGCCACCGCGCCGACCCCGAGAACTCCGGCGACCAGGGCGGGCCGCCGGGACCGACGTGCCGGCGGCGTCCGCCACGGCAGCAGGTGCGTGTGGACGTCCTGCTCGTCCCCGCCGTCCGCGGCGGGCAGCGTCGTACGCAGCACGGACGCGGCCGGGGCGTGCTCGGCGAGCACCGCTGCGAGCTGCTGGGCGGTGGGGCGGCCGGCGGGGTCGCGCGCCAGGCAGGCGGTGATCGTGTCGGCGACGGCCGCGGGCAGCCCGGCGATGGGCGGCAGCGGGCGCGGCTGCTGGGTCTGCGGTGCGGTCAGCAGGTCCAGGGCCGACTCGGCGTGCCAGGGCAGGTCACCGGACAGCATCCGGTACAGCAGGACCCCGAGCGCGTAGACGTCGGCCGTCGGGCGGACCAGCGGCTGCGGGTCGTCGATGCGCTCGGGAGCCAGGTAGGCCGGGGTGCCGGCCAGGTAGCCGCCCGGGTCGAGGTCGTCGCTGCCCGGCGGGGCGCAGAGGCCGAAGTCGATGACCTTCGCGCCGTCCGCGGCGAGCAGGACGTTGCTGGGGGCGATGTCGCGGTGGACGATGCCACGGGCGTGCGCGGCGGCCAGCGCGGCGGCGATCTGCGCGGCGAAGGTGACCGCGACCGGCCAGTCGAGGTGGATCTGCTCACCGAGGACCTCGGTCAGCGACTGCCCGTCGATCAGCTCCATGGCCAGGTAGGCGGCGCTGAGACGGCGGGCGCCGATGACGCCGTAGTCGTACACCTCGGCGATGTGCGGGTGGCGCAGCCGAGCCAGCGCCTGGGCCTCGGTGCGCAGCCGCCGCAGCGCGAGTTCGTCGGTCAGCAGCTTGGGGATCGGGACTCGCAGCTTCGGCGAGGGTGACGGGGGCACGGACGGCGACGTGCTCGTGCTCGGTGACGGCGCAGACGACGGGGAGGCCGAGTCGAGG
>NZ_JBFAOU010000089.1:0-31282 GCF_040675365.1 Catellatospora sp. NPDC049609
CTGGATGACTTCGATCACGAATCCGTCATCCAGATAGGCCAACGTCTACGTCCACCGCCCAACGCCCACGTCCACCGCCCGCGTCCACGTCGGTGCGCGCGGGGCGGGGCGGGGGCGGTGATCAGTGGGAGTGTGGGTCGTCGTCCGGGGCGGGGACGAAGCCGGCCGGGACCGGGGGCGTCCCCGTGACGGCGTGGCGCCCCTCGGCGGCTACCGGTTCGCAGTTCATCTGCAGGTCGGCGGCTTGCGGCGGGACCAGGCCGAGGCGGACCGCGGGTGCGGGCAGCAGCGCGTCGAGCACCCAGTCGGCCGCGACCCGCGCCCGGTTGCCGGGCAGCGAGAGCAGGTGGTACCCGCGCGTCACCACGGCCGCGGGCAGCCCCGACAGCGGCACCCCGAGCGGGTTGGCCGCCGCGTCCCAGCCGCCGAGGTCGACCAGGAACCCCAGATCATGATGGCGGTACGCCTTGCGCCTGCCCACCCCGTACGACGCCGCGACGTTGTGCGCCGCCACCCGGCCCTGCCGCACGGCATGCTGGGCGGTCATCGGCGTGTAGTGGCCGGGGCGGGTCAGGTCGGGCACGGCGGCGGCGTCGCCGCAGGCGAACAGCTCGGGGTGCCCGGGGACGGTGAGGTACTCGTCGACCACCAGCCGGCCCTGCTCGGTGCGCAGGCCGAGGTCCTCGACGAGCGGGTCGGGGCGTACGCCGACGCACCAGATCAGCGAGCGCGTCGGCACGTACGAGTCGTCGGTGAGCCGGACGCCCTCGGCCTCGGCCTCCGCCACGGAGGTGCGCATGCGCACGTCGACGCCGCGCCGGGCGAGCACCCGGGCGGCGGTGCGCGACAGCCGCGGGTCGAGCTCGGGCAGCACCCGGTCGGCGGTGTCGAGCAGCATCCAGCGCGGCCGTTCCCGCAGCCGGGGCAGGGCCTCGGCGAGCGCATCGGTGAACAGCTGCCCGTGCGCGGCGACCTCGGTGCCGGTGTAGCCCGCGCCGACCACGACGAACGTGCAGCGTGCGCGGCGCTCCTCGGCGTCGGCGGTGTTGGCGGCCAGTTCGAGCTGGAGGGTGATGTGGTCGCGCAGGAACATCGCCTCGGCGAGGCCGCGCAGGCCGTGGGCGTACATGCCGACGCCCGGGATGGGCAGCAGCCGGTTGACGCTGCCCGGGGTGATCACAAGCCGGTCGTACTCGACGGTCGCGGTGGTGCCCTCGGGGCCGAGGCAGAGCAGCCGGCGGCGGTCGAGGTCGATGCTCTGGACGTCGCCCGGCACGAGCCGCACGTGCGGCAGCGCGCGGGCCAGGGCGACGGCGATGCGGCGCGGCTCCAGCAGGCCGGCCATGACCTCGGGCAGCAGCGGCACGTAGAGCAGGTAGTCGGTGGGGTTGATCAGGACGATGTCGGCGCTGCCGCGCGCCGAACGGGACAGGCCGCGGGCCACGTGGAAACCCGCGAACCCCGCCCCGATGATGACGATGCGAGGGCGCGCCATACGCGTCTCCATTCCCCGTGGCGGCGTACGGCAAACGCGCGCGACCGCCTCCCGCGCACACTGTGTCACAGAACGGCAACGTCCCGTCACTGGTTCGCCGGGCTTGGTAATGTCCAGTCAGGCCTCGGGCTCCGCGGCTAACGGTTCCCATAAGAGGCCCTTGGTTCCGGGCGGCGTGACGCGCCGGCAGAGCAGGGGGTGCGGCACATGTTGGACGTTCGGAGCGAGCGGCTCGCACGGCGATTCCGGCTGTGGGACACCGACGGCAACGGGCACGTGGACCGCTCGGACTTCGAGAACGAGGGCCGCCGCATCATCGCCGCCTTCGGCGAGGACGAGCGCTCGCCACGCGGCCGCGCCGTGCTCGACTCGTACCTGGCGATGTGGGACTACCTGGCGGCGAAGGCGAACATCGACCCCGACGGCACGCTGTCGGCCAAGCAGTTCGACCGCGTCGCGCAGACCGAGATCATCCTGATGGGCGACACCGGTTTCAGCGCCGTGCTGCGTCCGACCCTGTCGGCCACGCTCGACCTGTGCGACGCCGACGGCGACCGGCAGATCAACCCGGCCGAGTTCCGCAACTGGATCGAGGCGATCGGGGTGACCAAGCCGCACGCCGAGGAGGCCTTCGACCAGATCGACGCCGACCACGACGGCCAGCTCAGCATCGACGAGCTGTCCCAGGCCGTCCGCGACTACCACGCCGGCATCCTCGACATCCCCCTGCTGGGCAGGTAAGGAAGGGCACCTTCTTATCGTTTTCCGTGGTAGAAGGTGCCCTTCCTAACTCTCTGGCTTCGGCGGCCTGCGCGGTCACGACTCGCGGGCGACGTTCTGTGGGGACTTGTCGGGGCGCAGGCCGCGCCAGGCGGGGTGGCGCAGCCTGCCGTCGCGCGTCCACTCGGTGAAGCGCACCTCGCCGACCAGCTTCGGGCTCACCCAGTGCGCGTCCTTGACATCGCGGGTCGGTGGCGCGCCGGCCAGCGGCGAGCCCTTGCGTTCCAGCTTCGACAGGCGGGTGCGCAGGTCGTCGAGCATCTGCCGGGTGAAGCCGGTGCCGACCGAGCCCGCGTAGTGCAGGCCGTCCGCCTCCGGCAGGGCCAGCAGCAGCGAGCCGACGGTGTCGGCACGGTTTCCCTGGCCCGGCCGCCAGCCGACGACCACGACCTCCTGCGTACGCAGATTCTTGACCTTTATCCAGGCGCGTGATCTGCGGCCGGGTTCGTAGGGCGCGTCGAGCAGCTTGGCCATCACCCCTTCCAGGCCCTGCTCGCGCGAGGTCTCCAGCAGCCGCGGCCCGCCGCCCTCGGTGTACGGCGGGGTGTCCCAGTGCGGTCCGCTCAGCGCCAGCCCCTCCAGCAACTCGCGGCGCTCCCGGTACGGCAGCCGCGTGGTGTCGCGCCCGTCCAGGTGCAGCAGGTCGAACAGGACGTACGTGACCGGGGTCTGCGCGGACAGCCGCCGCACCCGCGCCGCGTCCTGCAGGTGCATGCGCTGTTGCAGCGCCCCGAACGACACCCGCCCGGCGGCGTCGAACGCGATCAGCTCCCCGTCGAACACCGCGCTCGTCGACCCGAGCGCCTCCCCGAACGCGCGCAGCTCCGGGTAGCCGGCGGTGACGTCGAGGTCGTTGCGCGTCAGCGCGCGCACCCGGCCGCCCTCGGCGTACACGATCGCGCGCACGCCGTCCCACTTCAGCTCGTACCCGTACCGGCCGTCCTGCGCGGCCGGGGGCAGCTCGCCCAGCGTGGCCAGCATCGGCCGGACCAGCTCCGGCAGCGGTGCCCGGTCGGCGGGCGCCGCGTCCATCCGGTGCACCAGCCACTGCGTGCCCCGCGTGTGGATCAGCACGTAGCGCCCCTGCACCCGCTCGCCGTGCAGCACCACCTTGACCTCGTCGTCGGTCCACTTCTCGCACTCGTAGCGGCCCCGGTCCCAGACGGTCACCCGGCCCGCGCCGTACTCGCCCTCGGGGATGCCGCCCTCGAACGAGGCGTACTCGAGCGGATGGTCCTCGGTGTGGACGGCGAGGCGGTTGTCCTTCGGGTCCAGCGGCAGGCCCTTGGGCACGGCCCAGGAGACGAGCACGCCGCCGCGCTCCAGCCGGAAGTCCCAGTGCAGCGCGCGGGCGTGGTGCTCCTGGATGACGAACGTGTCGTCGTGCCCGCGCGGCAGCGGCCCGGGCGCGGGCACCGGCTCGGGCGTACGCTTCGCCGAGCGCTTGCCCCGGTACGGCGCGAGCTTGTCGGCCACAGCCCAGTTCTACCCCGCGCGAGCGCCCGGCCGGGTCCGAACCGGGTTGTCCGGCCGCAGCGCGGTGACCGCCGCCATCCGTGACACGGCCCGCGACATCGAAGCCATACGATCGAATGATTTCGATCCCCATCGATCATCTCTAGCGTCCCTCCCACATGCATGGGAACGGCGCGGACAACCCCACCGCGCCGGGGGCAGGAGAGGTGATTCGATGAACCTGAGGCGCTCCCTCAGCACACTCGGGCTGACCGCGCTCGTCGCGGCGTCCACTCTCACCGGAGGGGCGGCGGTCGGTGTGGCCGCGACGCCCGCACCGGTCTGCGTGGAGCCCGCCGCGGACGCGCACGCGAAGGCCAAGCCCGGCGGCGCGGCCAAGCAAGACCCCAACGAGCTCACCGCCGAGCAGGTCGCCGCCAATGAGAAGGCCCTGGCCGCCGCCCTCAAGGCGCGCGGCAAGGCGCCCGCCGCGGCAGCCTCCGCGGCCGCCGCCACGGTCACCATCCCCGTGGTGGTGCACGTGATCTCCGAGGACGGCACCCGCGCCAACGGCAACATCCCCGACTCGATGATCAGCAGCCAGATCAACGTGCTGAACCAGGCGTACGCCGGCGCCACCGGCGGTGCCGCGACCGCGTTCGCCTTCCAGCTCCAGTCGATCAACCGGGTGACCAACCCCGCCTGGTACCCGATCGTCTACAACTCCAACACCGAGAAGCAGATGAAGGCGGCGCTGCGCGTCGGCGGCGCGGGCACCCTCAACATCTACACCGGCCTGCTCAGCCAGGACCTGCTCGGCTGGGCCACCTTCCCCCAGTCCAACATCACGTCCTACGACGGCGCGGTGCTGCTCGCCGAGTCGCTGCCGGGCGGCAACGCCAGCCCGTACAACCTGGGCGACACCGCGACCCACGAGGTCGGCCACTGGCTGAACCTCTACCACACCTTCCAGGGCGGTTGTAACGGCCAGGGCGACCAGGTCGCCGACACCCCCGCCGAGAAGTCGGCCGCCTTCGGCTGCCCCACCAACCTCGACACCTGCAAGAGCAAGCCCGGCCTGGACCCGATCCACAACTTCATGGACTACACCGACGACGCCTGCATGTACGAGTTCACCGCAGGCCAGGCCACCCGCATGCTCGACGCCTGGAACGCCTACCGCGCCTGACCCCCGCCCCCGACGATCTTGCGCGTACGGTGGGGACGACACGCCCCCACCGGGCATATCCCCAACAGTTCGCGCAAGATCGTCGGGATCTTCGGGTCAGGTCAGCTGTGGCGGAGTGGCGGCATGGGGATGGGGACCGCGAGGGCGGTGGCGCCGGTGCCCATGCCCGCCTCGCAGGTGTTCGGCGGGGCGGTGCCGATGCCGCGAGTCGAGGGCTTCTCCGCGGCCCAGAACATGAAGCCGAGCATGCCCGCCGTGGTGCCCGCGCCGTTGGGCGCGACCGACTGGACGTAGGGCGCGGTCGCCTTCTGCAGCGAGTTCGCGTAGCTGGTGCACTCGGGCCGGGCCTGCCTGCCCTCGGCGACGTAGAGACCACCGGTGAACTTCGCCGGCGCCAGCGGCGGCACCGGCGGGCTGAACTGCGGCTTGCCGTCCACATGCTCCTGCCAGTTGGCCTGCGCCGCCGACACCGACGGCTGCCGCGCCGGGACCATCGCGTTCGCCCAGTCCAGCACCGGGGTGTCGGTGCGCAGCCAGTCCGCGGTCGCCTTGCGGTTCAGCTCGATCAGCCACCGGTCGCCCGCCGCGACGTCGATGGTCAGCCGCGCCCGCGGGTTCGCCCCCGAGGCGTCGTACGGGTGCACCGCCCGGTAGGCATCGATGAAACGCTGCAGGGCGGCGGTGTTCGGGTTCGTGTTCTGCTCGTAGTCGATCTCGATGCCGACCCCGAACCGGGTCGCCACCGCCGCCGCGCGCTGGCCGAGCAGGGTGCCGTTCGCGGCCAGCGCCGCGTCCCAGTCGTCGGTGTACGTGATGCCGCCGATGGAGAACATCACCCTGATGCCGCGCGAGGTGAAGTGGTCGACGATCTCCTGGGTCATGCCGCGTGGCACGCCGTCGAGCGTGGTCGCGTCGGTGGTCTGGTTCAGCAGCCGCAGCGGGTTGACGAAGCTGAGCACCACCAGGTTGACCGAGGGGCGGCCGTCGCCGCGGTCGACGAGCCAGTGGTTCTGGCTGTCGAACTCGGCGACCGACCGCACCGCGCCCCACAGGCAGGCGTCGTTGCTGCAGTGCCACGCGCCGTAGATCTGGATCGGCGTGACCGCCGCCGCCTGCGGCGCGGGTGCGGGTGCGGCCGCCGCGGGCAGCGGGCCGGCCAGCCCGATCAGCACCGCGAGCAGGAGTGCCAGGCGTCTCATGAGGACCTCCGTTGGTATGCCCGACAGGAACCGGAAACAAGGTTCACCATTAAGGCGTCAACGGATGCCGATACGTCACTCTGCTCGATTGGCGATCACCGACTTCATCGCCATAGCATCGATGCTATGACCTGGGGTACGGTGGAGCTGGAGCCGGAGGTCCGGAGCTGGCTGGAGCAATTACCTACGGCGCTGTTCGCGAGGACGACGTTCTACATCGATCTGCTTGCCGAGCAGGGTCCTCTACTCGGTGAGCCCTATACGAAGCAACTGGACGGCAAGCTACGGGAGCTGCGCTTCCACCTGGACGGCACACCGGTGCGGGTCACCTACTGGATCGCCGGCGATCGACGCGTGATCCTGCTGACGGTGTTCCGCAAGACCCGGTGGCGGGAGAGCCGGGAGGTAGCGCGCGCACGGCGAGCACTGGCCGCGTGCATCACCGAAGCCCATACCGTGGAGGATGAGGAGGTGGCGCGATGACCGGAAGTGGTGACTGGCGGTCGCTACGTGACCGGCGCATGGCCGAGCAGGGTGCCGTGGAGGAGTACGAGGCCACCCGCCTTGCCTACGAGCTGGGCAGGGCGGTTCGCGAACGACGGGAGCAGCGCGGCTGGAGCCAGTCCGAGCTGGCCAAGGCTGCGGGCATGACGCAGTCCGCGGTGGCCCGCTTCGAGGCCGGCGGCACCGTGCCCACCCTGAACGTGTTGGAGCGCCTGGCCCGCGCACTGGACGCCGAACTCAGCGTCACGTTCGTGCCCAGACCCGCGAGCCCGCCCCGGACGGCGACCGCTTGAGCCCACTCCCCCGCCCGCACCTCCGCGTAGACCGCCAGACCGTCAGGTCAGACGTGGGTGCGGGCGCGGGCGGTGGCGGCGCCGGTGCGCACCATCCGGTGCCAGCGCAGACGGTCGCCGACCAGCGCCATCACCGTGGACTGGATCACCACCAGGTACATCAGCTGCCGGTACACCACCTGCTGCAGCGGCAGGCTCCAGATCGGACCGTAGCGCTCGCCGTCGAGCCTGAGGGCGTACGCGGCGGTCAGCGCCTGCAGCGCCGTGAAGCCCAGCCAGACCGCGGCCGTCTGCAGCGGCGGCAGGAAGATCGCCCCGTACACGCCGTAGATGTCGACCATGGGCGCGGCCAGCGGCAGGATCACCTGGAACAGCGTCAGGTACGCCAGCCCGCGGCGGCCCAGCCGGCCGGACGCGCCCGACTCGACGACCGCCCGCCGGTGCTTCCACATCGCCTGCATGGTGCCGTAGCACCAGCGGTAGCGCTGGCGCCACAGCTGGCGCAGCGACGCGGGCGCCTCGGTCCAGGCGATGGCGTCGGGGGCGTACACCACGCGCCAGCCGGCCCGGATGATCGCCATGGTGAAGTCGGTGTCCTCGGCGAGCGTCTGGGTGGACACGCCGCCCACGTCCACCACGGCCTCGCGGCGGAACGCGCCGATCGCGCCCGGCACGGTCGGCATGCACTGCAGGATGTCGAACATGCGCCGGTCGAGGTTGAAGCCGATCACGTACTCGAGGTGCTGCCAGCGGCCGAGCAGCCCGCCGCGGTTGGCCACCTTGGTGTTGCCGGACACCGCGCCGACGGACGGGTCGGCCAGCGGCTGCACCAGCTCCCCGATCGCGTCGGGCTCGAAGACCGTGTCGCCGTCGACCATGACCAGGATGTCGCCGCGGGCGAACATGACGCCGGTGTTCAGGGCGGTGGGCTTGCCTGCGTTCTCCTGCTCGACGACGTACACGTTGGGCAGGCGCAGCCGGCGCACGAGCTCGGCGGTGCCGTCGCTGGAGCCGTCGTCGACGACGATGACCTCGACGTTCGGGTAGTCGCCGGCGATCAGCGAGCGCACGGTCGCCTCGATGTTGGCCGACTCGTTGTAGGCGGGCACGATCACCGAGACCGCCCCGACGTAGCGCTTGCGCCGGCGCGCCGCCTTGCGGACCCGGCGCACGTGCACGCGCGCGCACCACACCTGCACGACCAGTCGCAGCAGGGCCAGCACCACCGCGGCCAGCATGAGCCAGGTCATCGCCGCGGCCAGCCAGCCCGAGCCGAGCTGCGCCCAGCGCAGAGCGTGGCCGCGCAGCCGCAGGCCGGCCTCGGCGGGCGGCGCCGCGGGCAGGTCCAGCGCCTGCGAGACGGTGGTGAAGCGGTAACCCTGCTGCTGCAGCCGCGGGATGAGGACGTCGAGCGCGGCCACGGTCTGCGACCGGTCGCCGCCGGAGTCGTGCATCATCACGACCGCCCCCGCACCGGCCTCCGGGGTGGCCGCGTCGACGATCTGCGCCACGCCGGGCCGCGCCCAGTCGCGGGTGTCGAGGTCGGTGAGCACGGTCAGGTAGCCGTGGTCGGCGGCCTGCCGCATGGCGTCGTACGCGCCGGCGGTCACCGCGTCGGGAGTGGCCGAGTAGGGCGGGCGCATCAGGGTGGGCCGCACGCCGGTCGCGGCGGCGACGGCGTTGCCGGTGAGCGTCGTCTCGACGGACCGCTGCCAGGCCGGCGCCGCGGTCAGGTCGAGGTGGGTGAAGGTGTGCGCCGCGATCTCGCTGCCGGAGTCGACGATCCGCCGGGCGAGGTCGGGGTGCCGGTTGACCTGCGCCCCGACCACGAAGAACGTGGCCGCCGCGTCGTGGCGGGCGAGCACGTCGAGGATCCGCGGGGTCCACTGCGGGTCCGGGCCGTCGTCGAAGGTCAGCGCGATGGTCTTGGCCGGCATCGCGCTGGTGGTGACGGTGCCGTCGGCCGCCGGCCGCTGCACGGGACCGCCCTGCACCACCTCGTCGGGGGCCGGGCGGTCGTCGGCGACCGGGTGCGGGCCGCTGCCCTCCGCGCCGACGTGCTCGACGTACCCGTTGAGGCACAGCCCGGCGAGCGCCACCACGAGGAACAGTGCCAGCAGCAGCCAGTGCGCGCGCGGCTCGCGCCGCTTCTGGTGAATCGCCATGCCTACTTCTTCTTCGACGCGGTCGGGTGGGGCCGGTCGGTGGGCCGGTTGCCGCGGCTGCTGGCGGAGGGCTGCGGGGAGGGCTTGCCCGTCTGCTTCGCGGGCGACGCCGAGGGCGCCGCGGTGGTCGGCGCGGGGCGCGGCTGCGGCGCGGCGGTCGGGGACCGCTCCGGCGTCGGCGAGGTCCCGGCGGCCGGGTGATCGGGCAGCAACTGGGGCAGGCCGGGCAGGCGGGCCGGGTCCACGCCGAGGAAGCCCGCCGCCACGACCCCGATCATCAGCGTCAGCAGCACCCCGCCGCCCGCGGCCAGCAGGGTGAACATCCGCCGCCGGCGTCCGGTGCGGTCGACGAAGACCGGACGGCTCGCACCTCTTCTTCTGCTCATCTCCGCTGCCCTGACCTCGTACACGCCGCGGGGCGTGCCCGGCGGCGGGTGCGTGCGCACGCACCCGCCGATAGAGCGTCGCGGCCCCGGGAGGTGTCACTGCGCGGGCGGCGTATCCCCGGCCGGTGCGGACCGGGTTCGCGCAGACGGGTGCTGTGTGTGCACAATCAATCGCTCAGGGACGCGTGCGCGAGGGGAGCTGCCGGTGACCGACGTGCGTCCGCACGCTGCTGCCGACCTGTCGGCAGCGGTGGAATCGGCCCGGCACGGCGACGAGGCGGCGTTCAACCGGATCTACCTCGCGGTGCAGCCCGCGCTGCTGCGTTACCTGCGCCTGCTCGTCGGCTCCGACGCCGAGGACGTCGCCTCCGAGACCTGGTTGCAGATCGTCCGTGACCTGCGCACGTTCCGTGGCGACGAGAGCGGGTTCCGGCGCTGGGCGGCGACCATCGCGCGGCACCGCGCCATGGACCACCTGCGTCACCACCAGCGCCGCCCGTCGGTGCCGATGCCGGTGGAGGCGATGGCGGACCTGCCCGCCGGTGACGACACCGCGGCCGCCGTCGAGCAGGCGATGACCACTGACGGGGCTCTCGCGCTCATCGCGGCGCTGCCCCGCGACCAGGCCGAGGCGGTGCTGCTGCGCGCGGTGATGGGCCTGGACGCGCAGTCGGCCGCCGACGTGCTGGGCAAGCGGCCGGGTGCGGTGCGGATGGCGGCGCACCGCGGGCTGCGGCGCCTGGCCGACGTGCTGGGCGGGGACCGGACGGGGGGCGGGCAGTGACACCGCAGGGACGCCCGGCGCTCAAGAGGGTGATATGAACGAGCGAATCTTGCGGTCGGGTGCGGCGGCGTCTGCCGCCGGCGAGCAGAGCGAGGAGGGGGCATGAGCGGGCAGTTCGACGAGCACGACCAGGCGGCCTCCGAGCGGCTGCTCGACGACGCGCACGCCCGGCTCGACAGCGGTGATCCGCTGGTCGGGCTGCTGATGCGCGCGGCGGCGCCCGGTCGGCCGGAGGAGCTCGCCGGAGCGGACGCGGTGCTGGCGGCGTTCCGCGCGGCATACCCCGCGCCAGAGGCCCGTTCGCGTGGCACGCTGCGGCGCGCCATCACGCTGAAGGCGACCGCGCTGGTGGCCGCGCTGACCGTGGGCGGTGTGGCCTTCGCCACAGGCACCGGCGTGCTGCCCAACCCGTTCCCGATCGGCCCGCAGTCGGATCCGGACGGCTCGCCCTCGTCGGCGCGCACGCCCGCCGGCACGTCGGCGAGCGCCTCCGCCGTACCGTCGCCGTCGGGCCTGTCCCTCACCCCAGCGCCGGCGGTGTCGCTGCCCGGGAACCTGATGGGGCTGTGCCGGTCGTATCTGGCGACCGCGGACAGGGACAAGCCGAAGGCCACCGACAGCCCGGAGTACGCCGCCCTGCTCGCGGCCGCGGCCGGCCAGGACCTGACGGCGTACTGCCAGGCGATGGTGGACGCGAGGAACCAGCCGCAGGGCGGGCAGCCGAGCACCGTGCCCTCGCCCCACCCGAGCCGGGTCCAGCCGAGCAAGGCGCACGCGTCCAAGTCGCCGAAGGACAACGGCGCGCCCCAGCGGGTGACCCAGACGCCGCGGGTGCCCGAGCGCTGACGCGGCGGCGCGCCGGACGTGGTGACACCGCGGCGCCCGGTGGCGCTCTATCGGTGGGAGCGACCCGGTGCGGCCGGGACGGTCCCGTCTGATGGTTAGCCGCACTTACCGGTGCGCGTCGCACGGCAATCCTCCCGAACGTGTGACGCGCACCGGTTGGCCATCCCGCGCACGAAGCGCCTCGCCCCCCGGCGCGTGCGCTTTATGGGGCGCTCTGCTATGGGTAGCCTGACCTGGTTTGTCACATTTGATGACATATACGGGGGCTTATCCGGTATGAATACTGAATTTCGAGTAGGGGCGCTCGGCACGGCGATGCTGTCCGCCGCCCTGATGTTCGCCACCGCCGCGGCGCCCGCGCCGCCGGCCGCCCGGGCCGCGGCGCCGACCGCGCCGCTGATCACCGAACCGGAGAAGGACAACCGCGTGCTGAGCGCGGCGGACGTGCACATGGAGACACGTCCGATGCAGAACAACGACGCCGGGGACACCCACCTGTGCACCGACTGGGAGATCTGGGCGGGCAACCCCGACTCCGGGGAGCGGGTCTGGTTCGACTCCTGCGCCGGCGGCACCGGCCGGGTCCACGTCCACCTCGGCGACGGGGTGTTCGAGAACTCGTTCGCCGGCCGCGCCGACCTGATCCCCGACCGGCAGTACACGCTGCGGGTCCGCCACCGCGACACGTCCGGCGGGTGGGGCTCGTACTCCTCGCGTCCGTTCAAGACCGACGTGGAGCGCAAGCCGCTGCCCGGCGAGGGCGACTGGAAGGTCCACCAGCCCGGCTTCGTGGTCGAGGAGGTCGCCGAGGACTTCGCGCTGCCGGTCAACATCGCGATGGTGCCCAACCACCCCGCCGACAAGAGCAAGCCGCTGTTCTACGTCACCGAGCTCTACGGCAAGATCATCACGGTCACCGGGGACTTCCAGAAGAAGACCTTCGCCAAGGACCTGCTGAACTTCGACCCGAGCGCCCAGTTCCCGGGCACCGGCGAGATGGGCGTGACCGGCATCGTGGTCGAGCCGAAGTCCGGTGACGTCTTCGCCGCCATGCTCTACAAGGACGACGGCGACCTGCTGGCCAAGATCGTGCGCTTCCAGAGCACCGACGGCGGCTTCACCGCGGCCAAGGCGACCACGATCATCAAGTTCCCGGACGAGGAGCAGTCGACCTCGCACCAGATCTCCAACCTCACCATCGGCCCGGACGGCAAGCTCTACGTCCACATGGGCGACGGCTTCGTCGCCGAGACCGCCGAGGACATGGACTCGTTCCGCGGCAAGGTGCTGCGGATGAACCTGGACGGCAGCGCGCCCAGCGACAACCCGTTCTACAAGGGCACCGGCAAGTTCCAGGCCGCGGACTACATCTGGGCGTACGGGCTGCGCAACCCCTTCGGCGGCGCCTGGCGCCTGGCCGACGGCCAGCACTACTCGGTGGAGAACGGCCCGTCGGTCAACGACCGCTTCGCGCGCATCACCAAGGGCGGCCGGTACCACTGGCGGGGCGGCGCCAGCGGCCTCACCAAGAACGCCCTCTACAACTGGGACGAGACCCAGGGCCCCGTCAACATCACGTTCACCGAGCCGCAGATCTACCACGCCGCGGGCTTCCCGCAGAACAAGCACGGCAACGCGTTCGTCGCGCTGAGCGGCCCGACCTACGCCAGCGGACCGCAGCGGCGCGGCAAGAAGATCGTCGAGTTCGAGTTCAACGCCGACGGCTCCGTCGACGACCCGAAGACCCTGATCGAGTACACCGGCAGCGGCAAGACCAGCGTGGCCGCCCTCGCCCCGGGACCCGACGGGCTCTACTTCTCCACGCTGTACACGAAGATCGGTGACGCCACCGACTCCGGTGCGAAGATCCTGCGCGTGCGGTACGCCCCCAAGGGCACCACGTCGCCGGTGACGCTGTACGCCGACAGCGCGTACCAGGGCGAGTCGCGCGGCCTGGGCACCGGCGTCTTCGACGCCGCCGCGGGCGCCTTCGGCAAGGTCAAGGACAACACCGCCAGCTCGCTGAAGGTGGCCGGCGGCTACCGCGCCGTCGCCTGCGACGGCGCCGCGACCGCGCCGAGCCTGGGCACCTGCCGCTACTTCGGGGCGGGCGAGCACAGCGCGCTCGGCGACTTCAACGACAAGATCTCGTCGATCGCCGTGTTCGGCGGCCCCGTCGCGGGCAAGGGCGTCGTCGGCTACCGCGAGCCGAACCTCAAGGGCAGCGCGCAGCAGCTCGGCGCGGGCATGCACGAGTCGATCGCGGGTGAGCTCGCCGGCGGCGAGAGCACGCCGATCAGCTCGCTGCAGGTCGGCCCGGGGTACCGCCTGCTCGCCTGCGACAAGGACCGCGCGGGCGCCGCCGACCTCGGCGTCTGCCGCATCCTGGGCAGCGGCGAGCACGCCAGCCTCGGTGAGCTGAACGGCAAGGTGTCGCTGATCGGCATCGTCGGCCCGCCGGTGACCGTGACCAGTGAGGCCAAGGGCAAGGGCAAGGCCCAGAGCTTCGAGGCGGGCGTGTACGAGGGCGGCAAGCGCGAGCTGGCCGAGGTCGGCGACAACGCGATCAGCACGGTGCGGGTGGAGCCCGGCTACCGCCTGGTCGCCTGCGACGGCGACGGCGCCACCGGCGGCGGGCTGGGCAACCTCGGCCGCTGCCGCTCCTTCCCGGCCGGCGAGCACGCGCTCGGCGGCACCGACCTCGACGACGCGATCTCGCTGCTGCTGGTGGACGGCGACCCGGTCAAGGGCGCCAACGTGACCGCGTACGCCGACCGGGACTTCAAGGGCGGCAAGTCGTCGCTGGGCACCGGCATCTTCGAGGCGGCGCGCGGCGGCCTCGACGGCGCGGGCAACGACAACATCAGCTCGCTGCAGGTCGCCGCCGGGCACCGCGCGGTCGCCTGCGTGAACGGGACGAAGCCGACCGTGCTCGACGTCGGCCTGTGCCGGTACTTCGCCGCGGGCGACTACCCGTACCTCGGCGCGGATCTCAACGACCTGGTCTCGCTGGTCGCCGTGGACACCGTCGCCGCGACGCCCACCAAGCCGAAGCCCTGATCCGGGGCAGGTAACCCCGAGAGGCCCCGGTCCCCCCGTCACGGTGGGACCGGGGCCTCTCGGCTGTCTGGCCGCGCTTTCGCCTGTCTGATGGCCACTCCCGGCGCATGGTCCGGCGCGGTGCCGACGGGCAGCACCCGTCCCTCGCCGAGCGAGGAGAGGTCCCCGCCCTGATGTCTAGTAACTGCTGGAGCCGCCCGAGTCGCTGCTGCTGGAGGAGGAGCCGCCCGAGTCGCCGCCCGACCAGCCGCCGCTCGACGAGCCGCCGGAGTCCCCACCCGACCAGCCGCCGGAGCTGCCCGAGTCCCCACCGGACCAGCCGCGGGACTCGCCGGAGTCACCGCCGGACCAGCCCCGGGAGCCGTCGGGGTCGCCGCCCGGCCGGTGCGGGTCGTCGTAGACCAGACCGCCGTCGCCGGTCGAGCCGTGGTGATAGCCGGTGTACCCGCTGCGCGAACGCTGCTGCGACCGCCCGGCCTTGCCCCTGGCCACCAGCGCGACCGCGGCGATCACGACGATCAGCCCGACCACGCACAGGCACACCAACCCCAGTACCAACAAGGTCGTCATTCTCACGGCCCCAAGCTAGCCGACCCGCGCACCCCCGCCACCCCGCGCGACAAGCCCTACCGCGCTCCCGTGCGGTTCGCCCGGCACCCGCCTCGACGTCACGATGCCGGCCACCTACGCGGTTCACCTCGCGCCCCGGCGCCGGTCGCCCGTGCCGTCCGCTTCGTGGGGGGTGATCGCTGTCTCCGGTCAGAATCCGTAGTCAGACTGCAGATCCTGACCAGAACCCGCGATCAACGCCAGGCCGAACAGCGGGCGCGGCACGCTGCGGCTCGCCGCGGCGCTCTCAACCCGCCCGATGATCGCTCTCTCTGGTCAGAATCCGTAGTCACACTGCAGATCCCGACCAGAACTCGCGATCAACGCCAAGCGGGCGGGCGTGGCGGGGCGGGACGGACGGGCGGACCGGCCGCCCGTCCCGCGTGCGTGGGGTCAGCCCAGGTTGATGGTCGGGTAGAGCGGGAAGCCGGACAGCAGGTCGGTGGTCTGCCCGGCGACCCGGTCGGCGACACCGTCGGCCAGCACGTATGCCGCCTTGGACGGCTTGCCGTCGTTGCCGGTGCCGGCGGTGGTGCCCGCGAGCACGGTGTGGATCAGGTCGGCGATCTGGTCCATCTCGGCGGTGCCCAGGCCGCGCGTGGTCAGCGCGGGCGTGCCGAGCCGGATGCCGGAGGTGTACCACGCGCCGTTGCGGTCCTGGGGCACGGCGTTGCGGTTGGTGACGATGTTCGAGTCGAGCAGCGCCGACTCGGCCTGGCGGCCGGTGAGACCGTACGACGACACGTCCAGCAGCACCAGGTGGTTGTCGGTGCCGCCGGTGACCAGCGTCGCGCCGCGCCGCAGCAGGCCCTCGGCGAGCGCGTGCGCGTTGTCGACGATGCGCTGCGCGTAGTCGCGGAACTCGGGACGACGGGCCTCGGCCAGCGCGACCGCCTTGGCGGCCATCACGTGCGGCAGCGGGCCGCCGAGCACCATCGGGCAGCCGCGGTCGACCTGGTCGGCGAGCTCGGGCTGGCACAGCACCATGCCACCGCGCGGGCCGCGCAGCGACTTGTGCGTGGTGGTGGTGACGATCTGCGCGTGCGGGATCGGGTCGAAGTCGCCGGTGAGCACCTTGCCCGCGACCAGGCCCGCGAAGTGGGCCATGTCGACCATCAGGGTCGCGCCGACCTCGTCGGCGATCTCCCGCATGATCCGGAAGTTCACCAGCCGGGGGTACGCCGAGTAGCCCGCGACGATGATCAGCGGCCGGAACTCGCGCGCCGTCTTGGCCAGCGCGTCGTAGTCGACCAGGCCCGTCGCCGGGTCGGTGCCGTAGCTGCGCTGCTCGAACATCTTGCCGGAGATGTTGGGGCGGAAGCCGTGGGTGAGGTGGCCGCCCGCGTCCAGCGCCATGCCCAGCATCCGCTGGTCGCCGAGCTGGTGGCGCAGCTCCGCCCAGTCCGCCTCGGACAGGTCGTTCACGTGGCGAGCCTGCGCCTTGGCCAGCGCCGGGGCCTCCACCCGCTGGGCGAGCACGGCCCAGAAGGCGACCAGGTTGGCGTCGATGCCGGAGTGCGGCTGGACGTACGCGTGCGGCGCGCCGAACAGCTCCCGGGCGTGCTGCGCGGCGAGCGCCTCGACCGTGTCGACGTTCTTGCAGCCGGCGTAGAAGCGGCGGCCGACGGTGCCCTCGGCGTACTTGTCGCTGAACCAGTTGCCCATCGCCAGCAGGGTCGCGGGCGAGGCGTAGTTCTCGCTGGCGATGAGTTTGAGCGAGTCGCGCTGGTCGGCGATCTCGGCGCCGATCGCGGCGGCGACCGCGGGCTCGACCGCGGCGATGACGTCCAGGGCGTGGCGGTAGGCCAGGGACTCGCTGGACAGGGACGCGTCAGACATCGGACCTCCTTGACGAGACGGAAGAGGCCCAGGCGCACGGCACAGCGTCACGATGACGGAGCCGCTCCCCGATGGTTACCCATCCCAGCGCGCCAGTCACGGCCCACCCTCCACCCTAACAACCCACCCGCTCCCCCGCCCGCCACCGCACCGGCTCGCGCCCACATCATGGTCGATCATGAAGTTGTGGCAGCGACACGCCGTCGAACACGTCCATAAGTTCATGATCAACCCGGCGGAGGGCGGGGCCGTCAGCCGAGGGCGCGGTCGAGGTTGACGGCGGCGGAGATGAGGGAGAGGTGGGTGAAGGCCTGGGGGAAGTTGCCGAGCTGTTCGCCGGTGTGGCCGATCTGTTCGGCGAACAGGCCTACGTGGTTGGCGTAGGTGAGCATCTTTTCGAAGGCGAGGCGGGCTTCGTCGAGGCGGCCGGCTCGGGAGAGGGCCTCGACGTACCAGAAGGAGCAGATGGAGAAGGTGCCCTCGACGCCGCGCAGGCCGTCGGGGCTGACCGCCGGGTCGTAGCGGTAGACCAGGGAGTCCGAGACCAGGTCCTCGGCGAGCGCGTCCAGGGTGGACAGCCACTTGGGGTCGGTCGGCGAGACGAACTTCGCCATCGGCATCATGAGGACGGCGGCGTCGAGCACCTCGGCGTCCTCGTGCTGGGTGAACGCCTGCCGGGCCGTGGAGTAGCCCTTGCGCATGATGCGGTAGTAGATGTCGTCGCGGGTCTGGCGCCAGCGCGGCAGGTCGGCGGGCAGGCCGCGGTGGGTGGCCATGCGGATGCCGCGTTCGATCGCGACCCAGCACATCAGGCGCGAGTAGAGGAAGTTGCGGCGGCCGCCGCGGGTCTCCCAGATGCCCTCGTCGGGCTGGTCCCAGTGCCCGCACACCCAGTTCACCAGCTCGGTCACCTCCTCCCAGCGGTCGCTGGAGATCGGATTGGCCCACTTGTCGTAGAGGTAGATCGAGTCGATCAGGGCGCCGTAGATGTCCAGCTGCAACTGGCCCACCGCGCCGTTGCCGATCCGCACCGGGGCCGAGCAGCGGTACCCCTCCAGGTGCGGCAGCTCCTGCTCTACGAGGTCCGCACGGCCGTCGATGCCGTACATGATCTGCAACGGGCCGTCCGGGCCGTCCCCGCGCATCGCCACGTGCCGGTCCAGGAAGTCCATGAACGCCGCGGCCTCCTCGGTGAAGCCCAGCCGCAGCATCGCGTACAGGCAGAACGCGGCGTCGCGGATCCACACGTAGCGGTAGTCCCAGTTGCGCTCGCCGCCGATCTGCTCGGGCAGGCTGGTGGTGGCCGCCGCGACGATCGCGCCGGTCGGGGCGTACGTCAGCAGCTTGAGCGTGAGCGCCGAGCGGTGCACCATCTCCCGCCACCGGCCCCGGTAGCGCGAGGCCGACAGCCAGCGCCGCCAGTACCGCACCGTCTCGGTGAACTGGGTCTCCGCCTCCTCCAGTGGACACGACCGGGGCCGCACCTCGTCGGAGACCCGGTCCAGCGCGAACACGGCCGTCTCGCCCTCGCCGAGGGTGAAGGCCGCCCGCGCGTCGAGGCCGTCGGCGGTGAGGTCGACGCTGCTGGTCAGCGCGAGCGACAGCAGCGGGCAGTCGAACAGGATCCGGTCGCCGTCGCGCCGGGCGGTGTGCGGCTGGCGCCCGTAGTCGAAGCGGGGCGCGACCAGCACGGCGAAGGGCAGCTTGCCGCGTACGCACAGCGCGCGGCGGATCAGGCGGTGCCGGCCCGCCTCGGTGGGATCCCCGACGATCGGCATGAAGTCCTGGATCTCGCCCACCCCGTCGTACGCGTAGAAGCGGGTGATCAGGACGTTGGTGTCCGGGAAGTAGAACTGCTTGGTCTGCGCCGGCACGGCCGGGGCCAGCTCGAACCTGCCGCCCCGGTCGGCGTCGAGCAGCGACGCGAACACGCTGGGCGAGTCGAACCGGGGGCAGCAGTACCAGTCGATGGTGCCGTTCACCCCGACCAGCGCCACGCTGCGCATGTCCCCGATCAGCCCGTGATCGGCGATCGCCAGGTAGCGCCCCGCAGCGTCCGCCACCTTGTCAGCATATGGCCGAAATGCGAGAACAGCATCCGGTCGCCGCTGAGGCCGGATCACGGAAGTGACCATGCGCCCCTAGGGCCGGACCCGGCCCCTCAGGCTTGCGGGCGCGGACCCGACGGTCAGACACGGGGGCGTGGCGGGCTCGTCCGGGGAACTGCGCCGTCAGTCGCGGGCCGCGTCGTCGGTGTCGAGCCGCCGTAGCGCCTGGACGGCCCCGTCCAGGCTCACCCCGAGCGAGCGCGCGGCGGCCCGGTAGGTCCGGGCGGCCTCGTCCAGCCGGGCCTGCTGCTCGGCCGGGGACAGGTCCGGGCGGCGCTCGGCGACCGTCGTGCCGTGCCGGACCCGGCTCACCACCAGGCCGGCCGCCTCCAGCTCGCGATAGGAGCGGGCCACCGTGTTCACGGCGAGCCCGAGGTCGGCGGCGAGCCGCCGGATGGTGGGCAGGTGCGCGCCCGCGGGCAGCGCCCCGCTGCCGATCAGTTCGGCGATGCCCGCGCGCACCTGCTCGTACGGCGGCACCGCGCTGTCGGGGTCGATGGTGAGCTGCACGTCCGCCCCTGTCAGATCGCGACGATGCTCGACGGGGCGCGCTCGGCGCGGCTGAGCGCGCGGATCACCGCGGCCTGCCCGTGGCGGCGCACGGCCAGCCCGCCCAGCAGCGCGAGCACCGGCTCCAGCACCGAGTGCGGCAGTTCCGGGGTGGGCACCCCCACGCTGTACGCCAGGTCGTCGGCGTGCACGGTGATCTCCATCATCCGGGTGACCAGGAAGTCGTCGAGCCGCAGCGCCCACGGGCCCGCGGGCGGGGTGATCAGGCGATCGGCGGGTGCCACCGCCAGCAGCGCGGTCAGCTCACGGATCGCCGCGGTGGTCTGCGCGGCGACGCCGGGCGCGCCGGCTGCCGCGGCCTGCTCGCCGCCGTCGCGGATCTGCACGTTGATCTCGGCGTCGAGGTCCGCGCCCAGCCAGCGCACCTTGCGGTAGTGGTCCAGCAGCGCGACCGCCGGACCCTGCGGCGCGGGCGCGGCCAGCACCCGCGGCACGTTCACGACCTGGGCCGCCAGGTGCCCGGCGAGCCCGCCGACGGTGAAGCCCGGCAGGGCGCTCGGCGCCTGCCACGCGGCGGCCACGGCCGGATCGCCCACCAGCGCCGCGGCCGCCTGGGCGGCCTGCAGGTACGCCACGCGCAACGGATGCATCCGAACACCTCCGGCAGTCTCGCGGTCCGCGACCACCTTATGCCCTGCCGCGCTGCCGCCCGGCCGCCCCGCTATCTCGCGGCCCCGACGCCCAGCGCCCCCGCTACCCCGCTGTGTGCCGCCCTACTGCCCGCTGCCGCCCGGTGAGCAGGGCACTGCCGTCGCCCGGATCGAGCGCGCTGACCTGCCGTGGCGCTCCCCGGCGGTCGGGTGCGCCGACCGTCCCCCGCGGGCACGCGATGTCCGTGGCCCGCATCGGGCCGTATCCGGCACGGGCATGGTCCGTTGCTAGTGACGCATGCCTGGCTCCGACGAGCGGGCTGCTCTCCATACCCGCGCGGAAGGGACCGCTCGTGCAGGACAGCTCGCTGCTCACCGTCGAACGACCGCAGCACACGAACCCCGTGCCGGTGCCGGCCGCGGGTCGCACGCCGCGCGCCGTCACCGCGGTGGTGCTGGCCGGGGCGGGGCTGACCGTGGCGGCCACGGCACTGGCGGCGGTGCGGCTGCTGCCGGCCGGGTCGCGGGCGGGCGCCTGGCGCTACCGCTACGTCGGGGTCTTCTCCTGGGAGATGCTGCTGCCGTTCGCCGGCGGGGTGGCCGCGGTGCTGGCGCTGCTGTGGCTGACCCACCGGCTCGGCGCCCGCCGCGAGCGCCTGGCCGTCGGCCTGTGGCTGGCCGCCGCGGTGCCGCTGCAGCTGCTGATCCGGGCGCTGGACGAGGTGTCGCTGGGGGCCGTCGTCGGCAGCGACCGGGCGAACTCGTTCTACGGCCCGTCGCTGCGCTACACCGCGTACGACTACCTGACGCGCTACATGGACATCCTCCCCGAGCTGCCGCAGCACGCCCGGTCCAACATGCCCGGCAAGACGATGCTCTACCACCTGCTCGGCACGGTCAGCACGTCGCCCGCCGCGCTGGGCATCCTGATCACCGCGCTGTCCTGCCTGGCCGCGCTGCTGGTGTACCTGATCGTGCGGGAGGTGCTGGGCGACCAGCGGGTCGCGCTGTACGCGATGATCCTGTGCCTGCTGGTGCCCGGCCGGCTCTACTTCCTGCCCGTGCTCAACACCGTCTCGCCGCTGCCGATCCTGCTCGGGCTGTGGCTGTTCGTCCGCTACCTGCGCCGCCCGCACTGGGGCTGGGCCGTCGGTCTCGGCGCCGCGCTCTACCTGGTCTTCTTCTTCGAGCCGCTGCCGCTGGTGATGGGGCTGACGTTCGCCGCGCTCGCCGGGCTGGCGCTGTACCGGCGCGCGCTGGGCGGGTTCGACCTGCTGCGGCTGGTGTCGCTGACGCTCGCCGCGTTCGCCGGGGCGTACCTGGGCATGCGGCTGCTGTTCGGCTACGACATGTTCGCCAACCTGGCGTACGTGCTGGCCGACGCCACCGACTTCAACGAGCGCGCGCACCGGCCGTACGACGTGTGGGTGGTGCGCAACCTCGGCGACTTCGCGCTGTGCGCGGGCATCGCGGGCTGCGTGGCCGTCGCGTGGGCGGCCTGGGACGCGGTACGCCGCGGCGTGGCCCGGCCGATCGCGGCGCTGACCCTGTCCGGGCTGGCCGTGCTGGCCTTCCTCGACCTGGTCGGGGTCAACCGCGGCGAGACCACCCGGCTGTGGATCTTCGTGGCGGTGTTCCTGCAGATCCCGGTGGCCTGGGTGTGCGCCCGCTCGCCCCGGGTCTGGCCGTTCGCGGTGGTGGCCGCGGCCCTCGTGCTGCAGACGGCCGCGATCACCCCGATGATCGCCTTCATCCGCCCGTAAGCCGCCCCCGGCCCGCCTTTTCATGGACATTGGCCTATCACATCGCGATCTACGATTTTTCGATGTGATAGGCCAACGCCAATGTAAGACGGGGCGGGCGGGGCTGCGCCAGTGGGATCCCGCGGGTCCCGTCCCGGCGGCGGTGCCAGGGTGGGAGCCGAAGCGGGCCAGGCGGGGTGCCGTCCGGGTCCCCGCCCCGCCCCGTGGCGGGGCGGGACCCGGACGACCGGTCAGTTGGCGTACCGGTAGACCCCGATCCCCTGCTCGGTCGGGCAGATGAGCATGGTGTCGTTCCAGGAGCAGAAGCCCGACACGGTCAGGCTGCCGAGCCGGACCCGGGTGCCGGTCGCCAGCTGGTGGCCGGACACCTCCCCCTCGCCGAGGACCAGCAGGTTGCCGGAGCCCACCCACATGGCCTGCCCGTCGACCTCCGCCAGCGGCTTGCCCGCCGGGTCGAACACCTGCGACCGCCCGCGCGAGGCGGCCACCACGCCGGGCGCGGCGTACAGGATCGTCGCGCCCTCGCCGCCGACGGTCTGCTGCCAGCGGGTCGCGCCGCTGTGCGCGTCCACCAGCCAGAGCGTCGCGCCGTCGCCGGGACCCTCGCGCAGGGCGCAGAACCGGCCTTGCCCGCCGCACGGCTGCACCCGCGCCTGGTCGAGCCCCGAGCCGAGGGTGCTCTGCACCGCCGGCGCGCTGCCGTCGAGCGGCAGCCGGCTCACCGTGGACCCGGCGAACTGGTACAGCACCCCGTCGACCGCGTACTCCTGCCGCGTCAGCTCCCCGGCGGCGGGCAGCACCGGCATGGCCAGCTCCCGCTCGACCCGGCCGCTGGTCACGTCCCGGACCTGGACCCGGCCGTCGGCCAGGTGCAGCACCACGCGCCGATCGGTGGGCACCGTGCCCGACCAGCCCGCGGTGCGGTGGTGCTCGGCGGCCGTGTGCACCGGGTTGAGCCCCGTCGCGAGTGTCCGCTCGGCCGCCGACCAGCGGGTCTTGCCGGTACGCAGGTCGAGTGCCTCCACCCGGCCCTGCTCGGGCCGGCTGAGCACGAGGGTGTCGTCGTAGAGGACCCGCCCGGTGTCGTTGAAGCTGTACGGCAGCGTCCACATGATCCGGCCGAGGTCCGGGTCGACCGCGATGATCGTGTCACTGCCGCCCTGCACCAGCGGATTGTCGAAGCCCTGCTCGGTGAGCAGCAGGATCGCCCCCGGCGACACCTCCATCCCGTTGGTGTCGCCGAACTTGCCGAGCGACAGCGACGGCCACAGCATCTTCTGCACGGTCAGGTCGATGCCGCCGACCCACTCGGTGCCGTCCTCGGCCAGCCACATCGCGAAGGCGCGGTCGCCCAGCGTCGCGGTCATGCCGAACCGGGCCGGGGTGCGGTACGCCAGGACCGGTGGCGCGGTGCCGTCGAAGGGCGTGAAGCCGGCCTCGGCGGGCGGCAGCCACGGCCGCGGCGGTGGTGGGGTCGTGGCGGCGGGAGTGAGCACGGCCTGCGCTCCGAACAGTGCCGCGACCACCGCGGCCCCGGCGGCCAGCAGCCCGCCGAGCGAGCGGCGCCGGCGCCGGGCGGCCCTGGCCCGCACCGCGGACAGCGGCGGCGGCCCGGCGGCGTCCGCGCGCTCGGCGAGCCTGGCGTAGAGGCGGTCCAGATCAACCGACATGGCTGCGGTCCCCCAATGCTGCGGCGAGGTTGGCCCGCCCCCGGGCGAGCCAGGACTTCACGGTGTTGGCCGGCACCGCCAGCTCCGTGGCGATCTCCGCGACGGGCTGGTCGAGCAGGTAGTGCATGGCGAGCACGCGGCGCTGGTCGATGGGCAGCGTGCGCAGCGCCGCCACCAGCGTCATCAGCTCCTCGTCCGGCGGGGGGACGCTGCCCGGACCGGGCAGGTCGGCGCTCCTGCGCACGGCCAGCCGGCGCCACCAGTCGGTGGCCAGGCGGGTCACCACCAGGCGCAGCCACGCCTCGGGGTTGTCGTAGCGATGCAGCGTCGCCCAGCGCTGCCACGCGCGGGCGTACGCCTCCTGGGTGAGGTCCTGCGCCTCGGCCAGACCACCGGTCAGGCCGTAGGCGAAGCGCATCAGCCGCGGGGCGGTGCCCCGGTAGAAGGCTTCGAAGTCGGAGACGGTCACCCCAGGAACACGGGCCGGGTCCCCGCCCGGTTGCACCCGGCCGCCGATCGCGCGCGGAGCACCGCCCGCGCCGGTGGGCCGCCCTGCGTCCGGCAGACTGGGCGGGTGCTTCCCGAGTCGGCTGGAACGGACCTCCCGGTACGCGCGGCGCTGCCCGCCCTGCTGGAGGCGCTGGCCGGACCGGGCGCGGCGGTGCTGGTGGCGCCGCCGGGCTCGGGCAAGACCACGCTGGCCCCGCTGGCGCTGGCGGGCGCGGTCGAGGGCCGGGTCGTGGTGGCCGAGCCGCGCCGGGTCGCCGCCCGCGCCGCCGCGCGCCGGATGGCCGAGCTCACCGGCACCGCGCTGGGCGGGCCCGTCGGCTACAGCGTGCGCGGCGACAGCCGGACCGGCCGGGACACCCGGGTCGAGGTGGTCACCACCGGCCTGCTGGTGCAGCGCCTGCAGCACGACCCCGAGCTGGCCGGGGTCGGCGCGATCCTGCTCGACGAGATCCACGAGCGGCAGCTCGACTCGGACCTGGCGCTCGCCTTCACCACCGACGTGCGCGCCGCGCTGCGCTCCGACCTGCGGCTGGTCGCCGCCTCGGCCACGGCGCAGGCCGAGCGCCTGGCCGCGGCCCTGGGTCCCGGCACGCCCGTGGTCACCGCGACGGGCAGCCCGCACCCGGTCGAGGTGCGCTGGCGCCCGCCGACCGGGCCGGTGGACCCGCCGTACGGCCTGCGCGTCGACCCTCGGCTGCTCGACCACGTCGCGGCGGTGATCCGTGAGGCGCTGCGCGACGGCGCGGGAGACGTGCTGGCGTTCCTGCCCGGCGCGGGCGAGCTCGACGGCGTCGCCGCCCGGCTGGCCGGGCTGCCCGGCATCGACCTGCTCAAGCTGCACGGGCGGCAGTCCGGAGGCACCCAGGACGCCGCGCTGCGGCCCGGGCCGCGCCGCCGCGTCGTGCTGGCCACCGCCGTCGCCGAGAGCAGCCTGACCGTGCCGGGGGTACGCATCGTCGTCGACGCGGGGCTGGCCCGGGTGCCGCGTACCGACCTCGGGCGCGGCCTGGGCTCGCTGGTCACGGTGCGGGCCTCGCGCGCCGCGGCGCAGCAGCGGGCCGGGCGCGCGGGGCGGCAGGCGCCGGGCACGGCGTACCGGTGCTGGTCGCAGGCCGACCACGAGCGGCTGCCGGAGCATCCCGATCCGGAGATCGCCACCGCCGACCTGACCTCGTTCGTACTGCAGCTGGCCTGCTGGTCCAACGCGGACGGCACCGGCCTGGCCCTGCTCGACCCGCTGCCGGGCGCGGCCGCGCAGGTGGCCCGGGAGACGTTGACCGCGCTCGGGGCACTGGACGCCGACGCCCGCGTCACCGCGCGCGGCCGGGCGATCGCCGCCGTGGGCGCGCACCCGCGGCTGGCCCGCGCGCTGCTCGACGCGGTGGGCGAGCTGGGCCCGCACCGGGCGGCCGAGGTGGTCGCCCTGCTGGCGTCCGACGCTCCGATCCCGACCGACGACCTGGCCGCCGCCTGGCGCCGGATGCGCGACGGCGCCGACCCCGCGGCGAGCGCTGCCTGGCGCACCGAGGTCCGCCGCCTGACCGGCAACCTCCGCGGCGCACCCTCCGCTGCCGCGGCGTCCGGGGCAGGGCTGTCCGGCGCGGCCGGAGCAGGCGCGGCCAGGACCGGGACGGCCGCAGCGGGCGCATCCGGGACGGCGCGGCTGCCCGACGATCTGGCGGCGGCGCTGGTGGTGGGGCTGGCCTATCCCGAGCGGGTGGCGCGGCTGCGCACGCCGGGCGGGCGGACGTACCTGATGGGCGGGGGCACCGCCGCGGAGCTGGCGCCGGGCTCGCCGCTGACCGGGGTGCCGTGGCTGGCCGTGGCCGCCGCGGACCGGCAGCCGGGCAGCAGCGCGGCCCGGATCCGGCTGGCCGCGGCCACCGACGAGGCGACCGCGCGGCAGGCCGCCGCCGCGCTGCTGGCCACCGTGGACGAGATCACCTGGTCGGACGGGGACGTGGTGGCCCGCCGGGCGACCCGCCTGGGCGCGCTCACCCTGGCCGAGCGGCCGCTGGCGAACCCGGACCGGGAGCTGGTCGCGGCCGCGCTCGCCGAGGGGCTGCGCCGGGAGGGGCTGCGGCTGCTGCGGTGGACGCCGGAGGCGGTGGCGCTGCGCGAGCGGATGGCGTTCTGCGCGCACGCGCTCGGCGACCCGTGGCCCGCCGTCGACGACGAGGCGCTGCTGGCGGGGGCCGGGCAGTGGCTCGGTCACGCGCTGGCCACCGCCCGGCGCCGCGACGACCTGCACCGCGTCGACGTGGCCGCGGCGCTGCGTACGCTGCTGCCCTGGCCGCAGGCCGCGCAGCTGGACCAGCTGGCGCCGGAGCGGCTGGAGGTGCCCAGCGGCTCGCGCATCCGGGTGGACTACACCGATCCGGCCGCACCGGTGCTGGCCGTGAAGGTGCAGGAGGTGTTCGGCTGGACCCGGACGCCCCGGCTGGCCGGCGACCGGGTGCCGGTGGTGCTGCATTTGCTCTCCCCCGCCGGCCGGCCCGCCGCGGTCACCGGGGACCTGGTCTCCTTCTGGCGCAACGGCTACCCCCAGGTGCGGGCGGAGCTGCGCGGCCGCTACCCGCGCCACCCCTGGCCCGAGGATCCCACCGTCGCCGAGCCCACCCGCCGCGCGAAGCCCCGCCCGGCCTAGGCGATCCCTGGGTACGACGGCGCCCGCGCGCTCGCCGCACGACCGGGGCGGAACGACCACGCCCCGCCGCCCTGAAACGGGCCGACCGAACAGGATGCCCGGGGCAAGGCCGATTGACGGTATATACCGCTCGCCGTACCTTCGAGGGGTGACCGCACCGCTGCAGGAACCCACTTTCCTGATCCTGTCCGCGCTGGCCGCGGGGCCGATGCACGGGTACGGCGTGATCCAGGAGGTGTCCGCGCTCTCGGCGGGCCGGGTGACGCTGCGGCCCGGCACGCTCTACGGCGCGCTGGACCGGCTCGTCGAGCAGGGCCTGGTGGTGCAGGACGGCGAGGAGGTCGTCGACGGCCGGCTGCGGCGGTACTACCGGCTCACCGATCCGGGCGCCGATCTGCTGGCGGTGGAGGTCGAGCGGATGGCGGACAACGCCAAGGCCGCCGCGGCCCGGCTGCGCCGGCACGTGCGGGGTGCCGCCACGACATGAGCGAGCGCATCGGGTGGCCGTGGGGCGGAGCCGAGCACGGCGGGGTGAGGGCATGAGCCCGCTGGAGCGCCGCTACCGCCGCCTGCTGCGGAGCTACCCCCGGTCCTACCGGGACGCGCGCGGGGACGAGATCGTGGCGACCCTGCTCGACCTCGCGCCGCCCGGCCGGACCCGGCCCACCGCCGCCGACGCGGCCGACCTGGTCGAGGGCGGCCTGCGCACCCGGCTCGGGGTGGCCACCGTCGACGGCCTCGCCGACGGGCTGCACCGGGCCGGGCCGGTCGCGCTGGCGCTGACCGGCGGGCTGAGCGCGTTCCTCTGGTGGCGGGTCGAGCCGCTGGGCCCGCCGACGCTGGGCCCGGTCGCGTACGCCGCCTGGCTGGCCGCGGGTGTCGTGGCGCTGCTGGCCCCCGCCCGGTTCACCCGGCCAGGGCTGGCCGGGGCGCTGGCCGTCACGGCGGCGGTGCCCGCGCTAGCGCCGCTGACCGCGTACGACCGTCCGCCGCTGTGGGTGCTCATGGCGCTGTCGGTGTTCGGGCTGGTCGCGCTGGCGGGCACGGACGCGTTCGGGCGCGACGCGGAGCGGCGCGCCGCCCCGGCGCTGGGCGCGGTCGCCGTGGCCTGCGGCGCCGACCTGGTCACGCACCTGTGGCGCGGCGCGTCCGGCCACCCGCACACCGGGTACTACCAGCCCGCGGTCGCCCAGGCCGGGATCGTGGTCGCGGCGGCGGTCGCGGTGCTCGCGTTCCTCGCCCTGTATGCGGCCCGGCGTGGTGAACCGGCCCGGCCGTGGCTGTGGGCGACGCTGCTGATCGCGCTGCCCGGCGCGTGGCTCGGCCCGTTCGACGCCACCGGCTGGCGCGTCGCGGGCGAGCTGCCGCGCTTCGGCCGCCTGGCCCAGGTGCTGCTCGGCACCTGCCTGGTCGTCGCGGCCATGGCCCGCCTGCGCACGTCCCGCGCCGCCGCACCGGCGGCACGCCCCGCCGCGGGGAACCCGCAAGCCGTCCCCGCTGCGAAGACCAGGTACGCCGCCCCCGTCACCGGGACCCGGCACGCCGTCCCCTCTGCGGGAACCCCGCACGCTGTCCCCGCCGCCGGGGCGGTGCTGGTGGGGTATGCCGCCGGGCTGCTGCTGTTCGCGTGGTGGCTGGACGCGGTGACCGGGCACGTGGCGGCCACCGCCGCGGTGTGTGCGGGTGCGGCGGCCCTGCTCGGGCTGCCCTCGCCGCGCCGCGCGCTGCCGGTGGCCGCTGCCGCCGCGGCGGGCACGCTCGCCGCCGCGTACGCCGTGGGGGTCTACAGCAACGACTGGACCGCCACCGGCTGGGGTGAGCCGGTGCGCACCGCCGGGCTGGTGGCGATGCTGGCCGTGGTCCCGCTGGCCTGGGGCGCGTACACCGCCCACCGGCTGCCCCGGCGGCTGCCCGCGCTCGCGGCGGGCCTGCTCTGCGCGGCCTGGCTGGCCTGGCTCACCCTGCCGGGGCTGCCCGCGTGGGGCCCGGTGCTGCCGGTGCTGCTCGCCCTGCCGGCGGCGCGAGCGGTGCTGTCCATTACCCCGGGCAGGGCCCGCACCGGACCGTAAAGTGGCAGCGTGGGCATGGTACGGACGGTCGGCCTGGTGCTGCATCCCGAGCGCGACTCGGTGCCCGCGATCGACACCATCATGGACTGGGCGCGCCGCCGCGACGTGACCGTCCTCGGGCTGCCCGACGAGGTGGACCGGATCGCGTGCGGCGCGGTCGCGGTCAGCCCGCAGGAGCTGGCGCAGCGGGCGAGCCTGCTGGTCAGCCTCGGCGGCGACGGCACCATGCTGCGCACCATGCGGCTGGGTGCCGGGCGGGCCACGCCAGTGCTCGGGGTGAACCTGGGCCGGCTCGGCTTCCTGCCCGAGATCGATGTGGACGGCCTGCCCACCGCGCTGTCCGCAATCGACAACCACCACTACTCGGTGGAGTCGCGGCTGGCGGTGCGCACGATCCTGCCGGACGGGCGGGAGGTGACCGCGTTCAACGACATCGCGCTGTGCCGGGTGCCCGGCGACGGCCAGGCCGCCGTGGCGATCCGGGTCGAGGAGCACGCGTTCGTGCGGTACGCCGCCGACGCGGTCATCGTCGCCACGCCCACCGGCTCGACCGCGTACAGCTTCTCCTGCGGCGGCCCGATCGTCTCGCCGACGGTGCGGGCCGTGCTGGTGGTCGCCGCGGCCGCGCACTCCAGCTTCAACCGGGCCATGGTGCTGTCGGCGGACGAGACGCTGGCCCTGGACGTGCTGCCGCGCAGCGGACGGCTCGCCGTCGAGATCGACGGGCGGGTGGACGGCTACGTCGGCCCCGGTGACCGGCTCGCCGTCGCCGCGCTCGCCGACGCCGCCCGGGTGGTGCGGCTCGGGCACACCACGTTCTACGAGCGCGCCCGGCGCAAGCTGCAGGTGCGCGGCAGCCTGGAGGTCGACGGGGCAGACGGGGCCGGGCTGCTGCCGTACGGCACGATGAAGCAGTGCTGATCCGACAGGAGACCCCGGCCGACGTCGCTGCCGTACGCGCGCTGACCGAGGCCGCCTTCGCCCCCCGCTACGCCCCCGCTCCCCCGGTCGAGCCGGGCCTGCTCGACCGGCTGCGGGCCGACGCGGGCTGGCTGCCCGCACTGTCGCTGGTGGCGGTCGACGGCGGCGAGGTCGTCGGGCACGTGGTGTGCACCCGCGGGCACGTCGGCGACACGCCCGTGCTGGGCCTGGGGCCGCTGAGCGTACGCCCCGACCGGCAGCGCGCGGGCGTCGGCAAGGCCTTGATGCACGCCGTGCTCGGCGCCGCCGACGCGCTCGGCGAGCCGCTGGTGCTGCTGCTGGGCGACCCCGACTACTACGCCCGGTTCGGTTTCCGGCCGTCGCTCGACCTCGGCATCACCCCACCGGTGGCCGAGTGGGGCCGGTACTTCCAGGCGCGGCCGCTGACCGGGCACGATCCGGCGCTGACCGGAGAGTTCACCTACGCGGAGCCCTTCCGCGACCTGTGACGAAATAAGATCACCGAGAGGACCGGCGCGGAAGGGGGTGACCGTGGGCGAGCAACCGCAGCCGGCGGGCATCTCCTGGGCCTGGGCGCGTCCGCTGCGCAAGGCCGCCGGGCTGATCCGCCCGGGCACACCCGGCACGCCGCCCGCGCCCGCACCGGAGGACGACCTCACCGGCCACATCGTCGACTGCGCGGTGTACGTCGACGGCCACCGCCGGCCCGGCGCCTGCGACTACGACGCCGGGCTGGACGCGGTGCGCGACGCACCCGGCACCTTCCTCTGGCTCGGCCTGCACGAGCCCACCGAGTCGGACTTCGCCCCGATCGCCAAGCGCTTCGGCCTCGACGAGCTGGCCGTGGAGGCCGCCGTCACCCGGCGGCAGCGCCCGAAGATCGAGCGGTTCGCCGACGTCACCGTGTTCGTGCTGCGCACCACGCGGTACGTCGAGCACCCGGCGCTGACCGAGACCTGCGAGGTGGTGGAGACCGGCTCGGTGGTCATCTTCATCGGCGACCGCTACGTGATCACCGTGCGGCACGGCCCGGCCGGGCAGCTCGCCCCCGTGCGCGCCGACCTGGAGCAGCGGCCCGACCGGCTGGCCCTGGGGCCGTGGGCGGTGGCGCACGCGGTCGCCGACCGGCTCGTCGACTCGTACCTCGACGTCGCGCTGGCCTTCGAGACCGACATCGACGAGCTGGAGGACCACGTCTTCGGCGCGCAGCCGCAGAACCGCTCGGCGCAGATCTACCAGCTCAAGCGGGAGCTGATGGAGTTCAAGCGGGCGGTCGCGCCGCTGCAGCAGCCGCTGGGCGTGCTCACCGAGGACAAGGAGGGGCTGCCGAAGGAGATCCGGCGCTACTTCCGCGACGTCAACGACCACCTGCTGCGTACGGTCGAGCGCATCGTCACCTACGACGACCTGCTGAACTCGATCCTGCAGGCCCGGCTGGCGCAGCTGTCGGTGGACCAGAACAACGACATGCGCAAGATCGCGGCCTGGGCCGCCATGGCGGCCGCGCAGACGGCGCTGGCCGGCATCTACGGCATGAACTTCGTCTACATGCCCGAGCTGCAGTGGAAGTTCGGCTACCCCATGGTGCTGGGCCTGATGGTCACCATCGCGGTCCTCATGTACCGCGCCTTCCGCCGCTCCGGCTGGCTCTGACCCCCCGCCCTGAGCCCCCGCCCCGCCCGCCGTCGCCGTCGCAACTCTTGAAGACTCGCGCCCTCGAAGCGACTTCGAGGGCGCGAGGGTTTGCTAGGTTACCCCGACACAACCGGCCCGGCCCACCCCGGCCGGGCGCCCCGCCCGGGCGAGCGG
>NZ_JBFAOU010000090.1:0-31198 GCF_040675365.1 Catellatospora sp. NPDC049609
CCAGGAACGGGTTCGCGCCCGGCAGCCGGAGCTGGTGCATGCTCAGCGACAGCTCCCACATCGGGTCGGCGGTCGGCGCGAGCCGGGTCAGGGCCCGCAGCACAGCTGCACTCCGCACCTCACCCCCTCCAGAAACGGTGGCCGTATGAGTACCGGCAGACGTATCCCTTCCCTCCTCGCGTCGATGCTCGTCTGCGGGGCACTCGCCCTGACCGCTTGCGGCGGGGGCGCGGACCCGGCGCCACCGGCGGCCACCGGCGGCTCGGCGGCGGCAGTGCCGCCGGACGACTGCGCCGGGGCCGGCGAGCGGGTCCGCGACCACCTGAAGAGTGCGCAGGTCCGATCGGTCGCCGTGCAGGGTCAGTGCACCTCGGTCGTGGTCGCCACCTCCCTCGGCGACGGCGACAGCGCGGCGGCCCAGCGGCTGTGCGACACCGCGGCCGAGGTCGCCTACAGCGGCGACGTCAACACGGTCACCGTGCTGGCCGGCTCCGGGGCGGAACTCGCCGTCGGCATCTCCGGCGCGAAGTGCCTGGCCGGCTGACCGGTTCACCGGCGCGGTGCTCCCTCCTCGGGGGGCACCGCGCACCGGCCGGCCCGCCGCGCCGGGCCTCAGCCGCCCCGGATGCGGGCGTGCAGGTGCATGTCGTGGCGGCCGTCGGCGTGGATCGCGTCGCTGCGCTTGGTGCCCTCCAGGAGGAAGCGGGCCTTGACAGCGACCCGGCAGGAGGCTTCGTTGCGGGTCGAGTGGTCCAGGTGCAGGCGGTGGAAACCGGCCTCGCCCAGGGCCCAGACGCTCAGAGCGTTCAGCGCGCGGGAGGCCACCCCCGCGCCACGGGCGGCGGGAAGCACCCAGTACGCGCACCCCGCGACACCGTCGTCGAGGTTCAGGCTGCCCATGGCGATGCGGCCCAGCACCTCGCCGCCGCCGCGGGTCACCGCCCAGCTCGCGCCGGTCTCCTGCGCCCAGGCCTGGCGGTACTGCGCGAACCACTCGCGGACCTGGTCCTCCGACGCGGGCTGGCGGGTGTGCCAGTGCTGGATATGCGGATCCTGGTAGGCGGAGAGGAAGGCCGGTGCGTCGGCGGGCTCCCAGGCGCGCAGGACGAGGTCACCGGGGGCGGCGAGAATCGGTTGCGGACCGGCGGCCAGGGCCCCGGCGGGGATGGCAGGCGGCGTCGAAAGCTTTGCCCTCACGCACGCATCCTCTCGCGCCGATGTTGATCTGTGTCAAGTCCGGCCGAGCCGCCATCGGCTCCACCGCGGCGGTGAGCGGCGGCCGTCGCCCGCGGGAGCGTGATCCGGTCGCACCTCCGATGTGTCCGGAAGGTTTCCACATATTGACAGTCTTGAAAGCGCGCCATAGGGTCTGGGCACCCGCGGGAAATTGAAACGTTTTAACCGAAGCGATCCCGTCAGAGGAGGCGCCATGCGCCGTCCCGTCCCTCTCGCCCGCAGCCGCGTACGTGCCGCGGCCACTCTCGTCACCGTCCTGCTCAGCGCCACCGCAGCCCTGTCGGCGGTGCCCGCCGCCGCGGCCGCTGCCCCGGTCAGCGTCAGCGGCGCGCACTGGATCTGGTATCCGGAGGGCGACCCGCGCACCACCGCGCCCGCCGCCCACCGCTACTTCCGTAAGACCTTCACCGTGGCCGCCGGCGCGGTCACCGACGCCCAGCTCGTCGTCACCGGCGACGACACCGTCGACGTCTGGCTCAACGGCAAGCCCCTCGCAGGCTCCGCCCGCACCGTCGACTCCTGGAAGAGCAGCCTCTACATCGACTTGGCGCCCGCGCTGGTGACGGGCGCCAACACCCTTGCCGTGGCTGCCCGCAACACCGCCGCCGGACCGGCCGGGCTGCTGGGCCGGGTGCGCATCGCCACCGCCGGCGGCACCGTGGACCTGGTCACCGACGGCGGCTGGAAGGCCTTCCAGAGCGCACCCGCCGGCTGGGAGCAGCCCGGCTTCGCCGACGGCTCCTGGCCCGCCGCCGCCGACCTGGGCGCCTACGGCATCGCGCCGTGGCACAGCGACGTCGTCGCGCCGACCACCACGGCGGCGTCCCCGCTCGCGGTCAGCGAGGCGACCACCGAGCGACGGGTGAACCCGCTGGGCGTCGACGCCGCCGCACCCCGGTTCGGCTGGAAGCTGTCCTCGAGCACCGCGCAGCAGTTCCAGGCGGCGTACCAGGTGATCGTGGCCAGTAGCGCCGCCAACGCCAACGGCGGCGTCGGCGACGTGTGGGACAGCGGCCGGGTCGTCGGCCGCCAGGCCGTCGACGTCGCCTACGCCGGACCGGCGCTGACCTCGCTGCGCCGCTACCACTGGCGGGTGCGGGTGTGGGACACCCACGGCCGCGCGGGCGGCTGGAGCGCCGTGCAGTACTTCGAGACCGGCCTGCGCAACCCGGCGACCGAGTGGCAGGCCTCCTACATCGGCCAGCCCGCCGTCACCGACGGCCTGTCCGGCGCGAACTGGATCTGGTACCCGGAGGGCGACCCGATCGCCGGGCTGCCGCCGATGACCCGCTACTTCCGGCGCACGCTCACCCTGTCCGCCGCGCCCACGCAGGCCAGTCTCGTCGTCACCGGGGACGACACCGCCGACGTGTGGGTCAACGGGGTGCAGGTCAGCAGCTCGCCGCGGGTCACCGACTCGTGGAAGCAGGCGGCCGTGGTCGACCTGGCCGGGCGGCTGACCGCGGGCGGCAACATCATCGCGGTCGCCGCGCAGAACACCACCCAGTCGCCGACCGGCCTCATCGCGAAGCTGACCGTCGGCGGCGGCCCGACCGTCGTCACCGACACCTCGTGGAAGGCGTCCCAGTCCGGGCCCTCCGGCTGGCAGCAGCACGGTTTCAACGACGGCGGCTGGCCCGCGGCGCGGTCGCTGACCGCGTACAGCACCGGGCCGTGGGGCGCGAACGTGGTCGTCCGCCGCCCGGCGCCGCTGCTGCGCAAGGGCTTCACCATCAGCAAGCCGGTCGCCTCGGCCCGGCTGCTGACGACCGCGCTCGGCCTGCACGAGACCCGGCTCAACGGGGCGAAGGTCGGCAACGACGTGCTCGCCCCGGGCTGGACCGACTACCACAAGCGGCTGCAGTACCAGGTCCACGACGTCACCGGCCAGCTCCGGCAGGGCACCAACGCGCTCGGCGCGTGGCTGGGCAACGGGTGGTTCTCCGGCAGCCTCGGCATGGCCGGGTCCCAGCGCTACGGCACCCAGCCGTGGTACTCGGCCCAGCTGCACATCACGTACACCGACGGCACCAGCGGCGTGGTCCGCACCGACGGCACCTGGAAGGTCACCACCGGCCCGATCCGGGCCGAGGACCTCTACACCGGTGAGGACTACGACGCGCGGCTGGCCGTCAACGGCTGGGACGGTCCCGACTACAACGACGGCTCCTGGCCGGTCGCGGCCGTGCGCACCGCCGCCGCGCCCCGCCTGGTGTCCCAGGTGGACAACGGCGTCGCCGTGCAGGCCGAGTTCCGGCCGGTGTCGGTCAACCAGCCCAAGCCGGGCGTATGGGTGTTCGACCTGGGCCAGAACCTCGCCGGCTGGAACCGGCTGCGGGTGACCGGACCGGCCGGCACCACGGTCACCATGCGCCACGCGGAGGTGCTCAACCCCGACGGCACCATCTACACCGACAACCTGCGCGCGCCGGGCCTGGCCACCGACCGCTTCACCCTGGCGGGCACCGGCGGGCAGGAGGTGTTCGTGCCGCGGTTCACCGTGCACGGCTACCGCTACGTCGAGGTGACCGGGTTCCCCGGCACGCCGAACCTGGACACCGTGACCGGCCTGGCCGCCTGGACCAAGGGCGCCCAGCTCGGCACGCTCACCACCTCCAACAGCCTGGTCAACCAGCTGCAGCAGGCGATCGTGTGGGGGCAGCGGTCCAACATGCTGTCCATCCCGACCGACTGCCCCAACCGCGACGAGCGGCTGGGCTGGACCGGCGACATCGCCGTGTTCGCCGCCACGTCCACGTTCAACGTGGACATGCAGGCGTTCCTGGACAAGTTCGCCGACGACCTGACCGACGCGCAGCGGCCCGACGGCGCGTTCACCGACACCGCGCCCGACGCCTGCTGCGGCGCGGGCACGGCCGGGTGGGGCGACGCGGGCGTGATCGTGCCCTACACCCTGTGGCAGCGCTACGGCGACCTGCGGGTGGTCGACGAGCATTTCGACGCGATGGCCCGCTGGGTGGACTACCTGCGCGCCACCTCCGGCGCGGACCTGATCCGCAACACCGGCGGCTACGGCGACTGGCTCAACGTCAACGACGACACGGCCCGCGACCTCATCGCCACGGCGTACTTCTCCTGGTCGGCGCGGCTGGTGTCGCGGATGGCCGCGGCGACCGGGCGCACCGCGCAGGCGGCGAGCTACGGCACGCTGGCCGACCAGGTCGCGGCGGCGTTCCGCAACCGCTGGGTGTCCGGCGACGGCACGGTCGCGGGCAACACGCAGACCGGGTACGTGCTGGCGCTGTCGTTCGGGCTGCTGCCGGCCAACCTGGTGGGCCCGGCCGTGAACAAGCTCGCCGGGGAGATCGCCGCCGCGGGCAACCACCTCAGCGTCGGCTTCCTCGGCGTGGAGAACCTGCTGCCGGTGCTGGCCGACAACGGCCGGGCGGACCTGGCGTACCAGATCCTGCTGCAACCCGGCTTCCCCGGCTGGGGGTACATGTTCAGCAGGGGCGCCACCACGATCTGGGAGCGGTGGGACGGGATCATGACCAACGGGGCGTTCAACACCCCGTCCATGAACTCGTTCAACCACTTCGGCATGGGCTCGGTCGGCGACTTCCTCTACCGGCAGGTGGGCGGGCTGTCCTCGGCGAGCCCCGGCTACCAGTCGCAGCTGGTCGCGCCGCGTCCCGGTGGCGGCCTGACCTCGGCGCGCACGGCGATGCAGACGCCGTACGGGCAGGCGGTCAGCGACTGGTCGATCTCCGGCGGCGTGCTCACGCTGCGGGTGACCGTCCCGGTCGGCACCTCGGCCACGGTACGGGTCCCGGCGGCCTCGGCCGCCGCGGTGACCGCACCGGCGCAGGCGGTGCCGTTCGGGTACGCGTCGGGCGCGGCCTCCTACCACCTGCCCTCGGGCAGCTACGTGTTCACCGCCCCGGCGTGAGCACGATCCGCTGACCGGCGGCCCGCCTCCGTCCCACCGTAGGCGGGCCGCCGCCGCGCGCCTGACATCGAGTGAAGGAGGTGACGGAGCCGTGCACGACATGCCGTCGATGACCGGGGGCCGCCGCATCACCTGGACGCGGCTGCCCGCGACGGTCGCCGACGCGATCGGTGCGCTGCTCGGCGGCCGGGTGGTCGAGGCGGTCAGCCAACCCGGCGGGTTCTCCGAAGGCCTGGCCGCGCGGGTGCGCACGGACGGCGGGCGCCGGGCATTCGTCAAGGCGGCCAGCTGGTCGGCGGCACCCGTGACAGCGCTGTTCCACCGGCGGGAGATCGACGTCTCGCGCCGGCTGCCCGCCGTGGCGCCGGTGCCCCGGCTGCTGGACACCTACGACGACGGCGCCTGGGTGGCCCTGCTGTTCGAGGAGATCGACGGCGCCCTGCCCGCCCAGCCCTGGCGGCCCGACGAGTTCGACCAGGTGCTCGCCGCCGCCGCGGACCTGGCGCCCCTGCTGGCCCCGTCGCCGGTCGCCGCCGCCGTCCTCGGCCCGCCGCGGCTCGGCGGCTGGGCGGCCGTCGCGGGCGAGGGCGCGACCGGCCGCCTCGCGTCGCTGTCCCCCTGGGCGGCCCGCCACCTCGACGAACTAGCCGCGATCGAGCAGCTCGCCGGAAGAGCGCTCGCCGGTGACACGTTGCTGCACGGCGACATGTACCCGTTCAACGTCATGCTCACCGCCGAGCGGGTGTACTTCATCGACTGGCCGCATGCCTGGCTCGGCGCGGCAGGCTGCGACGTGCTGACGCTGCTGTCGAGCGCGTCACTGTCGGGGCTGGACCCGCAGCCGTTCGCCGTGCGGCATCCGCTCACCCGCCACCTCGCCCCGGAGCAGATCGACGCCTTCCTGGCCGCGCACTCGGGGTTTCTGCTGCGGTTGGCGACGACCGTCGAGCCGGACGCCGACCGCAACTTCCTCCGCATGATCACCGAGTTGGGGATGGCGTCGCTGCGCTGGCTGCAGCGCCGGCGCGGCGCGAGCGGTGATCGCGGGACGGGCTGACCCGCCCCTCAGCCGGGTGGGTGCTGCGCGCCCGCGGTCGACTGGCGCACCACCAGCTGGGGCTGGAAGACCACGTGGCGATGGTCGTGGTCGCCGTCGTTCTCGGCCTCCTCCAGCAGCATCTGCGCGGCGGTGCGGCCGAGCTGCTCGCGCGGCTGCCGGACCGAGGTCAGCGGCACCGCCGCCGCGCCGGCGAACTCGATGTCGTCGTAGCCGACCAGGGCGATGTCCTGCGGCACGCGCAGCCCGCCGACGGTCAGGCCCTGCAGGACACCCAGCGCCAGCAGGTCGTTGGCGCAGAACAGGGCGGTGGGGCGCTGTGCCGGGGGCAGCGCGCAGATGCTCTCGGCGGCCTGCCTGCCGGCCGCGACGGTGAGGGACCGGGTCTCCAGCACGCGCAGGTCGGCGCCGTGCTCGGCCAGCGCGGCCGCGGCCCCGGCGTGCCGGTCCGCCACCTGGGGGATGGCGAGCGGCCCGCCCACGAAGGCGACCGCGCGGTGCCCGCACTCGACCAGGTGCTCGGCGGCGAGCCGCCCGCCGAGCCGGTCGTCGACCGCCACCGAGCAGCGGTGGGAGTGGCCCGAGCCGCGGTCGACGAGCACCACCGGGATCCCGCGCGCCACCAGGCGTTCCAGGCGGTCGTGGTGGTCGTCGCCGACCGGGGTGATCAGCAGGCCGCGGACCCGCTGCTCCTCCAGCAGGTCCAGGTGGTGCCGTTCCCGGGCGGCGTCCTCGCCGCTGCTGCACACGACGAGCATGCCGCCGGCGGCCTCGACGACCGTCTCGGCGCCACGGACGACGTCGGTGAAGAACGGGTTGGACACGTCCAGCACGACGATCGCGACCGTCCGGCTGCGACCCGCGCGCAGCTGCCGGGCGGAGTCGTTGCGGACGTAGCCGAGTTCCTTGATGGCCTCGAGGACGCGCTGGCGGGTCTGCGGCGCGACCGCGTCGGGGCGGTTGAGCACGTTGCTGACCGTGCCCAGCGACACGCCCGCGCGCTGCGCGACCTCCTTGATGCTCGCCGCCACCGCCGCTCGCCCTCCCTCTGCCCGGTTGCTGAAACGATCTAAGACTACGGTCGGGTCCCGGGCCCGCCGACGATGACCACGATGAGGGTACGCGGGCCGTGAACGCCCTCGACCCTGCTCAGCTCGATGTCGCTGGTGGCCGACGGTCCGCTGACCAGGGTCAGGGGACGGCCCGGGTCCAGCCGCCGGATCAGCTCGGGCACGGTCTGCACGACCTGGTCGGCGTACACCACGCAGACGTGCCGGTCGGGGATCAGGGTCAGCGCACGGCGCCCCTGGCGGGGACCGGCGTCCAGCGCGATGGTACCGGTGTCGGCGCAGGCGGCGGCGCATCCGGTCAGCACCGCGTCGACCCGGTCCAGCTCGGCGTTGCCCAGCGGCGGGTCGTCGCGCAGCGCGCCGGGCACCGCGAGGTCCGACCCGGCCGGGACGACGACCCGCCAGCCTCGCGTCAGGTCGGCCAGGGTCGCGGCCAGCGCGTCGGGAGCGCAGGCGTGCACCGCCGCCCGGTAGTCCTCCAGCCGGTCGGTCAGCAGGCGCAGCAGTTCCGGCGCGCCGGGGGCGTACCGGCCGGTCAGGTGGTAGTCGCGCGGCACCGGCGGGACGGCGGGGCAGGGGCCGAGCGCGGTGCGGATGCGGCCCAGGATCTCGTCACGGGCGTTCACCGGGAACCCTCCTCGGGCCGGCCGGAGGCGCGCCACCACTGCCGGAACGTACGCGACGGCGGCACCGGCAGGTCACGGGCCGCGGTCCACGCCGACAGCGGCGGCGGCAGCCGCCGGATCCGGCCGCCCCGGCCGAGCAGGCGGCCCAGCCGCAGCGCGAGCTCGGCCAGGCGGAACCGGCGCGGACGCGCCATCACCCAGGCCGCCGCGGCCATGGCCACCGCCTCGGCGGACGGCACCGGCCCCCGGGCCCGGTGGTCGACGCGCTCGCCCCGCAGGTGCACCAGGATCGAGGGGATGTCGATCCGGACCGGGCACACGTCGTAGCAGGCGCCGCACAGCGTCGACGCGTACGGCAGGGAGGCGTTGTCCTCGACCCCGGTCAGCTGGGGGCTGAGGATCGCGCCGATCGGTCCGGGATAGACGCTGCCATAGGCGTGCCCGCCGGTGCGCTCGTAGACGGGGCACACGTTGAGGCAGGCCGAGCAGCGGATGCAGTGCAGCGCGCTGCGGCCCGCCGCGTCGGCGAGCACGGCGGTGCGGCCGTTGTCGACCAGCACGAGGTGGAACCGCTGAGGCCCGTCGCCGGGGGTTACCCCGGTCCAGGTGGAGGTGTACGGGTTCATCCGCTCGCCGGTCGACGAGCGGGGCAGCAGCTGCAGGAACACCTCCAGGTCGGTCCAGGCGGGCACGACCTTCTCGATGCCCATGACGGTGATCAGCGTCTCGGGCAGGGTCAGGCACATCCGGCCGTTGCCCTCGGACTCGACGACCGCGACGGTGCCGGTCTCGGCGACGGCGAAGTTCGCCCCGGACACCGCGACCCGGGCGGTGAGGAACTTGGCGCGCAGGTGCGCGCGCGCCGCCATGGCCAGCTGCCGCGGCTCGTCGGTCAGGGCCGGGTCGACGCCGGGCATGCGCCGCAGGAAGATGTCGCGGATCTCGGTGCGGTTGCGGTGGATCGCCGGGACCAGGATGTGGCTGGGCCGGTCGTCGCCGAGCTGCACGATCAGCTCGGCGAGGTCGGTCTCCACGGCGGTGATGCCGGCCGCCGCGAGCGCCTCGTTGAGTCCGATCTCCTGGGTCGCCATCGACTTGACCTTGACGACCTCGGTGGCGCCGGTGTCGCGGACCAGCCCCGTGACGATCCGGTTGGCCTCGACGGCGTCGCGGGCCCAGTGCACCGTGCCGCCGTTGGCGGTGACCCGCTCCTCCAGCCGGAGCAGGTGCTCGTCGAGGCGGGCCAGGGTGGCCGCCTTGACGGCCTCGCCCGCGCGGCGCAGCTGCTCCCAGTCGGCGACCTCGGCGACGACCCGCGCGCGCTTGCCGCGGATGGTCGCGGTGGCGTGGCCGAGGTTGTGCCGCAGCTGGTCGTCGGCCAGGGCCTTGCGCGCCGCGTCCGGGAACGGCTCCTGCTCGCGCAGCTGCCCCACGCCGCGCGGGGCGTGCGGCATACCCAGGAAGGTGCTCATGCGATGCTCCCGTCGGTGCTGGCCAGGATCTGGGCCAGGTGCAGGGTGCGCACCCCGGCCCGCAGCCGCGACAGACCGCCGCCGATGTGCATCAGGCACGACGAGTCCCCGGCCGTGACCGTGCCGGCCCCGGTACGCAGGACGTGGCGCATCTTGTCGGCGAGCATCGCCGCGGAGGTGTCGGCGTTCTTGAGGGCGAACGTGCCGCCGAAGCCGCAGCACTGCTCGGCGTCGGTCAGCTCGACCAGGTCGATGCCGCGTACGGCGCGCAGCAGCCGCAGCGGCTTGTCGCCCACGCGCAGCAGCCGCAGGCTGTGGCAGGTCGGGTGGTAGGTGACCCGGTGCGGGAAGTGCGCGCCCACGTCCTCCACGCCCAGCACGTCGACGAGGAACTCCGACAGCTCCCAGGTCCGTCGCGCGACGTGGTCGGCACGGTCGGCCAGGCGGTCGTCACCGGCGTCGCGGGCCAGCGCGGCGTGCTGGTGGCGGACCGACCCGACGCACGAGCCGGACGGGGCGACGACGGCGTCGTAGGGCTCGAACACGTCGACGTGGTGGCGCACCAGGCCGCGGGCCTGCCGCCGGTATCCGGTGTTGAGGTGCATCTGCCCGCAGCAGGTCTGCCCGGCGGGCAGCACGACATCGTGGCCGAGCCGTTCCAGCAGCAGCACCGTGGCCCGCGCGGCGTCGGGGAACATCGCGTCGGCCAGGCAGGTGGCGAACAGGGCGACCCGCATGCGGCTCACCGTGCCGCGTGCGACGGCCGTCGCGCGATCCGTGTGAAATGAACCAACTCCGGTGCCCTCCCCGAGCCGCAGGTCCGCAGTGGACGAATGAAGGTAACGACGCAGTAACGCCAGACGAAACCCTTGACGGCGCGTCGGGCCGTCTCCTAACGTCATCCTAGCGAGGCTATGAAACGTTTCACAATGCGTGGTCTGAAAACAGTGCGTTACGTGAGAAAGCGTTGCCTGGAAAGAGGTCTCCCGTGCCGACACCCCTGCTCGTGCTCGAGGGCGTCAGCAAGTCCTTCGGCGCCGTCGCGGCGCTGCGCGACGTGCGCCTGGAGCTGTCCGCGCACGAGGCGCACGCGCTGGTGGGGGAGAACGGCGCCGGCAAGTCCACCCTGGTGAAGATCCTGGCCGGCGTGCACAGCCCCGACAGCGGCACCATCACCCTCGACGGGCGGCCGCTGCGGCTGTCCGGCCCCGCCGACGCGCGAGCCGCCGGCATCGCGGTCATCTACCAGGAGCCGACGCTGTTCCCCGACCTGAGCGTCGCGGAGAACATCTTCATGGGCCGACAGCCCCTGCGCAGCCTGCGCCGCGTCGACACCGCGCAGATGCGCGCCCGCGCCGCGGAGCTGTTCGCCCGGCTCGGCGTACGCCTCGATCCCGACCGGCCCGCGCGCGGGCTGTCCATCGCCGACCAGCAGCTGGTCGAGATCGCCAAGGCCATCTCGCTGGACGCGCGGGTGCTGGTGATGGACGAGCCGACCGCCGCGCTGTCCGGGGTGGAGGTCGAGCGGCTGTTCGCGGTCGCCCGGTCGCTGCGCGACGCCGGCACCGCCGTGCTGTTCATCTCGCACCGCTTCGACGAGGTGTTCGCGCTGTGCCAGCGGGTCACCGTCATGCGCGACGGCAGGTGGGTGTCCACCGACCCGGCCGAGGCGCTGACCGTCGACGAGGTCGTGCGGCGCATGGTCGGCCGCGAGGTCTCGGCGATGTACCCCAAGCAGGAGACCACCGCCGGGGCGCCCCGGCTGCAGGTGCGCGGCCTGACCCGGCACGGCGTCTTCCAGGACGTGAGCTTCACCGTCCACGCCGGAGAGATCGTCGCCCTCGCGGGGCTGGTGGGCGCCGGGCGCAGCGAGGTCAGCCGCGCCGTCTTCGGCGTCGACCGGTACGACGCCGGGGAGGTGCTGGTCGACGGCGTCCGGCTGCCCGGCGGCGACATCAACGCCGCGATCCGGGCGGGCCTCGCCCTGGTGCCCGAGGACCGCCGCCAGCAGGGCCTGGTCATGGAGCTGTCCGTCGAACGCAACACCAACCTGCCCCGCCGCTGGTCGCTGGCCCGCGCCGGGCTGCTGTCCGGCGGCGCCGAACGCCGGTCGGCGGCGACCTGGACGCAGCGGCTGCAGGTCAAGGCGGGCCGGCTCACCGACCCCGTCGCCACCCTGTCCGGCGGCAACCAGCAGAAGGTCGTCCTGGCCAAGTGGCTGGCCACCGCCCCGCGCGTGCTGATCGTCGACGAACCCACCCGCGGCATCGACATCGGCACCAAGGCCGAGGTGCACCGGCTGCTGTCCCAGCTGGCCGCCGACGGCGTCGCGGTGCTCATGGTCTCGAGCGAACTCCCGGAGGTGCTGGGCATGGCAGACCGCGTCCTGGTGATGCACGAGGGCCGGCTGGCCGCCGACATCCCCCGGGCACAAGCCGACGAGCAGGCGGTCATGTTCGCCGCGACGGGACAGGCGGCCGCCGCATGACCGTCACCGCGACCCCGCCCGCCGCGCCGGCCGAGGCCACCCGCGGCACCCGCCTGGCCCGGCGCGCGTTCCTGGCCCGCGAGCTGGGCATCGGCCTGGCCCTGATCCTGCTCGTCGCGGTCACCTACGCCGTCAACCCGCGGTTCCTCAGCGCGCAGAACGTCAAGGACCTGCTGCTGGGCTCGACCATCCTGGCGATCCTCGCCGTCGGGCAGGCCGTCGTGGTCGTCACCCGCAACGTCGACCTGTCCGTCGGCTCCGTGCTCGGGCTGTCGGCGTTCGCCACCGGCACCGTGTTCGTCGCGTCGCCCGGCCTGCCGATCCCGCTGATGCTCCTGATCGGGACGGCGCTCGGCGCGGTGCTCGGCGCCGTCAACGGCGGCCTGATCGCCGCGGCCCGGGTGCCCGCGCTCGTGGTCACCCTCGGCACCCTCTACATGTTCCGGGGCCTGGACTACATGTGGGCCACCGGCAAGCAGGTCAACGCCGCCGACATGCCCGCCGCCTTCCTGCGCATGGGCACCGCGACCGTGCTCGGCGTGCCGGTGCTGGCCCTGTTCGCCGTCGCCGTCCTCGTCGCGGTCGGCTACTACCTGCGGCACTACCGCGGGGGCCGGGAGCTGTACGCGATCGGCTCCGACCCCGCCGCGGCACGGCTGTCCGGCATCCCGAGCGGCCGCCGCGTGTGCTTCGCGTTCGTCGCCAGCGGCGCGCTGGCCGGGCTGGCCGGCGTCCTGCACGCCGCCCGGTTCGGCACCATCGACGCCAACGCCGGCCAGGGCATCGAGCTCAACGTCGTCGCCGCGGTCGTCGTCGGGGGTGTGGCGATCTTCGGCGGCAGCGGCTCCGTCTACGGCGCGGCCCTGGGCGCCGTCCTGCTCACCACGATCCGGGCCGCGCTGCCGGTGCTCGGCGTCAACCCGTTCTGGCAGGACGCCGCGGTCGGTGCGCTGATCCTCGCCGCGATCGGGCTCGACCGGGCGCTGTCCGCCCGCGTCGGGCGCAGCCTGCGAGAAAGGACGGCCCATGTCTGAGCGTGCCGCCGCGGCCCGCCGCGTCCTCGGCTCCTGGGACGTGATCATGCTGATCGCGCTGGTGGTCGTCTCCGCCGTCGGCGCGCTGACCATCGACGGGGTCGCCAGCCCCCGGTTCTGGCGCTTCGTCGTGCTGGAGGCGCTGCCGATCGCGCTGATCGCGCTGCCGATGACGCTGGTGGTCATCACCGGTGAGATCGACCTGTCGGTGGCCAGCGTGCTCGGGCTGACCTGCACCGTCATGGGACACCTGTGGGCCTCCGGGGTGACCTCGCTGCCGGTGCTGATCGCGGTGAGCCTGCTGCTGGGCGCGCTGCTCGGCGCGGTCAACGGGCTGTTTGTCACCGGGTTCGGGCTGCCGTCGCTGGCGGTCACCATCGGCACCCTCGCCCTGTACCGGGGGCTGGCCTACGTCGTGCTCGGCGACCGGGCCGTGGCGGACTACCCGACGGCGTGGACCACCTCGGCGATCGCGCCGATCCCCGGCACCACCATCCCGTGGATGATCCTCGTGCTGGCCGCGCTGGCCGTGGTGTTCGCGGTCGTGCTGCACGCCACCCCGGTCGGGCGCGGCCTGTACGCCATGGGCAACAACGCCGAGGCGGCCCGCTTCGCCGGCATCGACGTGCGGCTCACCAAGTTCTGGCTGTTCGTCGCGACGGGGGCGATGTCGGCGCTGGCCGGGGTGTTCTGGACGCTGCGCTTCGCCAGCGCCCGCGCCGACAACGGCAGCGGCCTGGAGCTGGCGGTCGTCGCCGCGGTGCTGCTCGGCGGCGTGTCCATCTTCGGCGGCCGCGGCGCGCTGCTGGGTGTGCTGGCCGCCGTGGCCCTGCTCGGCGTGCTGCGCAACGCGCTGCAGCTGGCGTACGTGCCGGCGAACACGCTGACGGTCATCACGGGGGCGCTGCTGATCGCTTCGGTCGTCGGACCGAATGTCGCCGGGATGCTGCGCGAGCGGCTGCGCCGGCGGCGATCCACCGCACCAACAGTTTCGCCCATCTCCTGATGCCGCAGGAGAGCCCTCTGCGGCCCCCGATGAAAGGAACTCGACGATGAGAGCAGGCACCACACGGGTCCGCCTGGTGGCGATGACCGTGCTGGCGGCGCTGTCGCTGGCCACGGCGGCGTGCGCGGAGGACTCGACCGGCGGCGCGGCGGGCGGCCCCGGCGAGGCGGGCGGCATGAAGAGCGGTCTGAAGATCGCGTTCCTGCCCAAGCAGGTGAACAACCCTTACTTCACCACCTCCGACAACGGCGGCAAGGCCGCGGTCGAGGAGTTCAAGGGCAGCTACAGCGAGACCGGGCCGTCCGAGGCCAGCCCGTCGGCACAGGTCAGCTACATCAACACGCTGTCGCAGCAGAACACCGACGTCATCGTGGTGTCCGCCAACGACAAGGACGCCATCTGCGGCGCGCTCAACGAGGCCCGCCAGGCCGGGGCGAAGGTGGTCACCTTCGACTCCGACACCAACCCGACCTGCCGGGACCTGTTCATCAACCAGGCGACCGCCGAGGGCATCGCCGCCAACCAGGTGAAGCTCATCTCGGACGCGGTCGGTCCCGAGGGCGGCGAGATCGCGATCCTGTCGGCGACCGCGAACGCGACCAACCAGAACGCCTGGATCGAGCTGATGAAGACCGAGCTGGCCAAGCCCGAGTACGCCAAGCTCAAGCTCGTCGACACCGTCTACGGCGACGACCAGGACCAGAAGTCGTTCACCGAGACCCAGGCGCTGCTGGCCAAGCACCCCAACCTCAAGGGCATCATCTCGCCCACCACGGTCGGGGTCGCCGCGGCCGCCCGCTACCTGTCCGGCTCGACGTACAAGGGCAAGGTGCAGCTGACCGGCCTGGGCACGCCCAACCAGATGCGCGCCTACGTCAAGGACGGCACCGTCAAGGCGTTCGCCCTGTGGAACCCGGCGGACCTGGGCTACCTGGCCGCGTACGCGGGCGGCGCGCTGGCCTCCGGGCTGATCACCGGCAAGGAGGGCGACAAGTTCACCGCGGGCAAGCTCGGCGAGTACACCGTCGGCAAGGACGGCACCGTGCTGCTGGGCGACCCGTACACCTTCGACGCGTCCAACGTCGACAAGTTCGACTTCTGATCCCCTAGGAGGCATGGCGTGCGCCGGATCTGCTTCACACTCCAGGTCAAGCCCGACCGGCTGGAGGAGTACCGGCGCCGCCATGCCCAGGTGTGGCCCGAGATGCTGGCCGCGCTGCGCGATGCCGGCTGGCACGACTACAGCCTCTTCCTGCGCGACGACGGCCTGCTGGTCGGCTACCTGCTCACCGACGACTTCGACGCCGCCCTCGCCGCGATGGACGCCACCGACGTCAACGCCCGCTGGCAGGCGCAGATGGCCGGGTTCTTCGCGTCCGGCCGCCCCGACCAGCACATGCACGTGCTCACCGAAGTGTTCAACCTTGACGACCAGCTGGGAGAGAAGCCATGACCGACCTCGCGCCGCAGACCCGGACGCGCGTACTGTCGAGCCTGCGCGGGCAGCGCATCGAGACGGCTTCCTGGGCCTACGGCAACTCGGGGACCAGGTTCAAGGTGTTCGCCCAGCAGGGCGTGCCGCGCGACCCGTACGAGAAGGTCGCCGACGCGGCCACCGTGCACCGGTTCACCGGCGTGGCGCCGACCGTCGCGCTGCACATCCCCTGGGACCGGGTCGACGACTACGCCGACCTGGCCCGGCACGCCGCCGAGCTGGGCGTGGCGCTGGGCACCATCAACGCCAACGTCTTCCAGGACGACGACTACAAGCTCGGCAGCGTCACCAACGCCGACCCGGCGGTGCGCCGCAAGGCCACCGACCACCTGCTCGAATGCGTCGACATCATGGACGCCACCGGCTCGCGCGACCTGAAGCTGTGGTTCTCCGACGGCACCAACTACCCCGGCCAGGACGACGTGCGCACCCGCCAGGACCGGCTGGCCGAGGCGCTGCGCGAGACCTACGCCCGGCTCAGCCCCGACCAGCGGATGCTGCTGGAGTACAAGCTGTTCGAGCCGGCCTTCTACATGACCGACGTGCCCGACTGGGGCACCGCGTACCTGCACTGCACGCTGCTGGGCGAGCGCGCCCAGGTCGTCATCGACACCGGCCACCACGCGCCCGGCACCAACATCGAGTTCATCGTCGCGATGCTGCTGCGCGCGGGCCGGCTCGGCGGCTTCGACTTCAACTCCCGCTTCTACGCCGACGACGACCTCATGGTCGGTGCGGCGGACCCCTTCCAGCTGTTCCGGATCATGCACGAGATCGTGCTCGCCGACGAGCTGGACCGGGGCATCGCGTTCATGCTCGACCAGTGCCACAACATCGAGCCGAAGATCCCGGCGGTGATCCGGTCGGTGATGAACGTGCAGGAGGCCACCGCCAAGGCGCTGCTGGTCGACCACGCCGCGCTGCACGCCGCGCAGCAGGCCGGCGACGTGCTGGAGGCCAACGCGGCGCTGATGGACGCCTACCACACCGACGTTCGGCCGCTGCTGCGTGAGCTGCGCGCGGACATGGGCCTCGACCCGGACCCGATCGCCGCCTTCCGGGCCTCGGGCTACCACGAGCGGGTGCGAGTCGAGCGGGCCGAGGGCCAGGCCGCGGGATGGGGCGCCTGATGTCCGTCGTGGACGAGCTGATCGCCCGGTCGCGGCGGCTGGGCGCCGACCCGGCGAACACCAACTACGCCGGCGGCAACACCTCCGCCAAGGGCGAGCAGACCGACCCGGTGACCGGGCAGCCGGTGCGGCTGCTGTGGGTGAAGGGCTCCGGCGGCGACCTCGGCACCCTCACCGCGGGGGGTCTCGCGGCGCTGCGGCTGGACCGGCTGCACGCGCTGGCCGGGGTCTATCCGGGCGTGGAGCGTGAGGACGAGATGGTCGGCCTGTTCGACTACTGCCTGCACGGCCGGGGCGGCGCCGCGCCGTCGATCGACACCGCCATGCACGGCCTGGTCGAGGCCGAGCACGTCGACCACCTGCACCCCGACGCGGGCATCGCGCTGGCCACCGCCGCCGACGGGCCGGCGCTGACCAAGGAGTGCTTCGGCGACCGGGTGATCTGGGTGCCGTGGCGGCGGCCGGGATTCCAGCTCGGCCTGGACATCACCGCCGTACGCCGGGCGCACCCGCAGGCGATCGGCGTCATCCTCGGCGGCCACGGCATCACCGCCTGGGGCGACACGAGCGAGGAGTGCGAGCGGCGCTCGCTGGAGATCATCCGCACCGCGCAGGCGTTCCTGGACGAGCACGGCCGACCGGAGCCGTTCGGGCCGCCGCTGCCGGAGTACGCGCCTCTGCCCGAGCCGGAGCGGCGGGCCCGCGCCGCCGCGCTCGCGCCCGTGCTGCGCGGCCTGGCCGCCACCGAACGGCCGCAGGTAGGCCACTTCACCGACGCCGACGCCGTGCTGGACTTCCTCGCCGGTGCCGAGCACCCCCGGCTGGCGGCGCTGGGCACCTCCTGCCCGGACCACTTCCTGCGGACCAAGGTCCGCCCGATGGTGCTCGACCTGCCGCCCACCGCCGGTCTCGACGAGACGATCGCGCGGCTCCGGGAGCTGCACACCGCGTACCGCGCCGACTACGCCGCCTACTACCAGCGGCATGCCGAGCCGGACTCCCCGCCGATGCGCGGCGCCGACCCGGCGATCGTGCTGGTGCCCGGCGTGGGCATGTTCAGCTTCGGCCGCGACAAGCAGACCGCGCGGGTGGCCGCCGAGTTCTACCTCAACGCGATCAACGTCATGCGCGGCGCCGAGGCCGTGTCGCGCTACGAGCCGATCCCCGAGTCGGAGAAGTTCCGCATCGAGTACTGGGCCCTCGAAGAGGCCAAGCTGGCCCGGATGCCCAAGCCCAAGCCGCTGGCGGCACGGGTCGCGCTGGTCACCGGCGGCGGCTCGGGCATCGGCCGCGCGGTCGCGCTGCGCCTGGCGGCCGAGGGCGCCTGCGTCGTGGTCGCCGACCGCGACGCCGACGCCGCGGCCCGGGTCGCCGCGGAGATCGGCACCGCCGACACCGCCGTCGCGGTCACCGTCGACGTCACCGACGAGGACCAGATCCGCGACGCGCTCGCGGCGGCGGCGCTGGCGTTCGGCGGTGTCGACCTGGTGGTCAACAACGCCGGGCTGTCGGTGTCCAAACCGCTGCTGGAGACCACGCTGGCCGACTGGGACCGGCAGCACGACGTGATGGCGCGCGGGTCGTTCCTGGTGTCGCGCGAGGCCGCCCGGGTGATGACCGCGCAGGGCATGGGCGGCGACATCGTCTACATCGCCAGCAAGAACGCCGTCTTCGCCGGGCCGAACAACGTCGCGTACGGCGCCGCCAAGGCCGACCAGGCGCACCAGGTCCGGCTGCTCGCCGCCGAGCTCGGCGCGCACGGCATCCGGGTCAACGGCGTCAACCCCGACGGCGTCGTCCGCGGCTCGGGCATCTTCGCCTCCGGCTGGGGAGCGCAGCGCGCCGCCGTCTACGGCGTGCCCGAGGAGCGGCTGGGGGAGTACTACGCCCAGCGCACCCTGCTCAAGCGGGAGGTGCTGCCCGAGCACGTCGCCAACGCGGTCTTCGTCCTGGTGGGCGCGGAGCTGTCGCACACGACCGGCCTGCACGTCCCGGTCGACGCGGGCGTCGCCGCGGCGTTCCTGCGATGAGCGCGCAGCCGCCGGCCGGGCGGGGCGGTGCGGCGCGGGTCGCCGCGGTCGACCTAGGCGCGGCCAGCGGGCGGGTCATGGCGGCCCGGGTCGCCCCGGACGTGCTCGACCTGACCGAGGTCGCCCGCTTCCCGAACGTGCCGGTGCAGGCGGGCGGCACCCTGCACTGGGACGTGCTGCGGCTGCACCAGGGCATCCTCGACGGCCTGCGGGCGGCCGGGCCGCTCGACTCGATCGGCGTCGACTCGTGGGCGGTCGACTACGGGCTGCTGGACGCCGACGGCAGGCTGCTCGGCAACCCCGTCCACTACCGCGACCGGCGCACCGACGGCGTGATGGACCGGGTGCTCCGGCAGGTGCCCGCCGCACAGCTGTACACCGCGACCGGGCTGCAGCTGCTGCCGTTCAACACCGTGTTCCAGCTCGCCGCCGCCCGCGACACCGCCCAGCTGGCGGCGGCGCGGACGCTGCTGCTGATCCCGGACCTGATCGCGTACTGGCTCACCGGCGAGATCGGCGCCGAGCGCACCAACGCCTCGACGACGCAGCTGCTCGACGTGCGCACCGGGACGTGGCATGTGGACCTCGCCGCGCGGCTGGGCCTGCCCGCCGCGATCCTGCCGCCGCTGCGCGAGCCGGGCTCCACGATCGGGCACACCGTCGCCGAGACCGGCCTCGGGCCGGTCCCGGTGACGGCCGTGGGCTCGCACGACACCGCGTCGGCCGTGGTCGGGGTGCCCGCCGGCGGGGAGCGGTTCGCGTACATCTCCGCCGGCACCTGGTCGCTGGTCGGGGTGGAGCTGGACCGGCCGGTGCTGAGCGACGACAGCCGCGCCGCGAACTTCACCAACGAGGCGGGCATCGACGGCACGGTCCGCTACCTGCGCAACGTCATGGGCCTGTGGCTGCTGCAGGAGTGCCTGCGCTGCTGGGGCGACCCCGACCTCGGCGAGCTGCTGCGCGCCGCGGCGGCGGTGCCGGGGTTCCGGGCCGTCGTCGACGCCGACGACCCGGTCTTCCTGCCGCCGGGCGACATGCCCGCCCGCATCGCCGCCGAGTGCGTACGGCTCGGGCAGCGGCCGCCGGACGGTCCGGCCGAGACGGTCCGCTGCGTGCTGGACAGCCTCGCGCTCGCGCACCGGGCCGCGCTCGCCGACGCCCGGCGGCTGTCCGGCCGCGACGTCGACGTGGTGCACATCGTCGGCGGCGGCGCCCGCAACGAACTGCTGTGCCGGCTCACCGCGGACGCCTGCGGCCTGCCGGTGCTGGCCGGGCCGGTCGAGGCCACGGCCCTGGGCAACGTGCTCGTCCAGGCCCGCGCGCTGGGCGTGGTCGGCGGGGACCTCGACGCGCTGCGCGCGCTGGTGCGCGCGACGCACCCGGTCCGCCGCCACGAACCCGCCGGCGACCCGGCCGCCTGGGCGGCGGCGGCGGCACGGCTGCACGGCTGACGCGCGGCCCGCCGCGGGGTCGCGACGGCGGGCCCGCTCCCACCGGGGCGGTGACGCCGGCCACCCGGCTGTCAAGGGCACGTCAAGAACGCCGCCGCCCGCGTATGGACGCCGTCAAGAACCCTTCCCCGGCGACGGCGTGCGCAGTGTGATGGGCCCTGTCCTGATCACCGGCGACGTCTGGCCGGCCGACGCGGTGACCGCCGGCGGCGGCTCGTCGGCGCACCGGCCCACGCGCACCACCGGACGTGCTCGCCGGTCACCCGGCCGCCACCCCGGACGGCATGGTGGACTGACCATGGTGCCGTCGCCGCCCACCGCACGGCGACCGCACCCCGGCGGGAACGCGGAAGGAGCCACGGCATGACGAAGATCCTCATCGTCGACGACGAACCGCAGATCCTGCGCGCGCTGCGCATCAACCTCAAAGCCCGCGGCTACGACGTCGAGGTGACGGACACCGGCGGCGGGGCGCTGCGCGCCGCGGCCGCGTACCACCCGGACGTGGTGGTGCTCGACCTCGGCCTGCCCGACCTCGACGGCGTCGAGGTCATCCGCGGCCTGCGCGGCTGGTCGGCCGCCCCGATCATCGTCCTGTCCGGGCGGACGGGCAGCGAGGACAAGGTCGAGGCGCTCGACGCCGGCGCCGACGACTACGTCACCAAGCCCTTCGGCGTGGACGAGCTGCTGGCCCGCATCCGGGCCGTCACGCGCCGGCACGGGGCGGCACCCGAGGCCCGCGCGTCGGTGCGCGTCGGCGGCTTCCACGTCGACGTCGCCGACCACACGATCCGCTCCGCCGCGGGCGGTGCGGAGCCGCGGCTGACCCCGACGGAATGGCAGCTGCTGACCGTGCTGGTGCGCAACCCCGGCAAGCTGGTCAGCCAGCGGCAGCTGCTGCACGACATCTGGGGGCCGCAGTACGCGACCGAGACCAACTACCTGCGCCAGTACATGGCCCAGCTGCGCCGCAAGCTCGAAGACGACCCGGCCCACCCCCGCCAGCTGCTCACCGAGCCCGGCATGGGCTACCGCTTCGTGCCCGCCGACGAGGGATGATCGCGGCATGGCACGCGGACAGCTGCGCATCTACCTCGGCGCCGCACCGGGCGTCGGCAAGACCTACGCCATGCTGGAGGAGGCTCAGCGCCGCCGCAGCCGCGGCACCGACGTCGTCGTCGGCTTCGTGGAGACCCACGGCCGCCGGCACACCGCCGACATGATCGACGACCTCGAGATCGTGCCCCGGCGGGGCCTCGAGTACCGCGGCGCGGCGTTCACCGAGATGGACGTCGACGCCGTGCTCGCCCGTGCCCCGCAGGTGGCGGTCGTCGACGAGCTCGCCCACACCAACGTGCCGGGCAGCCGCAACGCCAAGCGCTGGCAGGACGTGCACGAGCTGCTCGACGCCGGCATCACCGTGCTGTCCACGGTCAACATCCAGCATCTGGAGTCGCTCAACGACGTCGTGGAGCAGATCACCGGGATCGTGCAGCGGGAGACCGTGCCCGACGACATCGTGCGCCAGGCCGACCAGGTCGAACTGGTCGACATGACGCCGGAGGCGCTGCGGCGGCGCATGATGCACGGCAACGTGTACGCCGCCGACCGGGTCGACGCCGCGATGGGCAACTACTTCCGGGTCGGCAACCTCACCGCGCTGCGCGAGCTGGCCCTGCTGTGGCTGGCCGACAAGGTCGACGAGCAGCTCGACCGCTACCGCGCCGACCACGCCATCGACAAGACCTGGGAGGCGCGCGAGCGGGTCGTCGTCGCGCTCACCGGCGGCCCGGAGGGCGACACGCTGATCCGCCGCGCCGCCCGCGTCGCCGGGCGCAGCAAGGGTGCCGACCTGATGGCCCTGCATGTGGCCCGCTCCGACGGCCTCGCCGGTGCCGACCCGGCCCTGCTGGCCAAGCAGCGGCTGCTCGTGGAGAGCCTCGGCGGCACGTACCACCAGGTCGTCGGCAGCGACATCCCGCAGGCGCTGCTCGACTTCGCCCGCGGTGTCAACGCCACCCAGCTCGTGCTGGGCGCCAGCCGGCGCGGCCGCTTCGCGCAGATCCTCTCGCCGGGCGTCGGCGTCACCACCACCGCCCTGTCCGGGCCGATCGACGTGCACCTGGTCACCCACGAACGCGCCGGCCGCAGGCGGCCCGCGGCCGGCGCCGGCCCGGCGCTGTCCCCACGCCGCCGCCTGGCCGGCTTCGTGCTGACCCTGGCCGGGCTGCCCACGCTGATCCTGCTGCTGTACGCGCCGCGCGGCCGGCTCTCCCTGACCAGCGACATCCTGCTCGTGCTGGCCTTCGTCATCGCCGTCGCGCTGGTCGGCGGCCTGTGGCCGGCGCTGCTGGCCGCCGTCGCCGGTTCGCTGCTGCTGAACTTCTTCTTCGCCCCGCCCGTGCACACCTTCACCATCGCCAACCGCGAGAACGTCCTCGCGCTGGCGGTGTTCGTCCTGGTCGCCGTGGCCGTCAGCGCCGTGGTCGACCTGGCCGCCCGGCGCACCCGCGAGGCCGCCCGCGCCTCCGCCGACGCCGCCACCCTGGCCACCGTCGCGGGCAGCGTGCTGCGCGGCTCCCGCCCGCTGCAGGCGCTGCTGGAGAACCTCCGCGAGACGTTCTCCCTCGACGCCGTCACCGTGCTGGAGCGCCGCGACGACAGCCCACCGGCCCCCGACTGCCAGGCGGACCCCACCGCCTGGCGGGTCGCCGCGACCGTCGGCGGCCGGCCCTGCGACAGCCCCGCCGAGGGTGACACCATCGTGCCCGTCGACGACCAGGTCACGGTCGTCCTGCGCGGCCCGGCGCTGCCCGCCGCCGACCGCCGCGTCGTCGAGGCGTTCGCGGCCCAGGCCGCCCTCGCCCTGCGCCAGCAGCGGCTGGCCGAGGAGGCCGCGAAGGCCAAACCCCTGGCGGAGGCCGACCGGCTGCGCACCGCGCTGCTGGCCGCGGTCAGCCACGACCTGCGTACGCCGCTGGCCTCGGCCATCGCCGCCGTGGCGAGCCTGGCCAGCCACGACGTCGACTTCACCGATGAGGACCGTGGGGAGCTGCTCGCCACCGCCGCCGAGTCGCTGGACCGGCTGTCGCGGCTGGTCGCCAACCTGCTCGACATGAGCCGGCTGCAGGCCGGGGCGCTGGGCCTGGCGGCCACCGACGTCTGGCTCGACGAGGCCGTGCCGCACGCGCTCGACGAGCTGGGCCCGCCCGGCCGGCGCATCGGCGTACGCATCCCCGACGACCTGCCGGCCGTGCACGCCGATCCGGGCCTGCTGCAACGCGTGCTGGTCAACCTGCTCGCCAACGCGCTGCGGTTCAGCCCGCCCGCCCGGCCGCCGCTGGTCACCGCCAGCGCGCACGACGCCCGCGTCGAGCTGCGCATCATCGACCACGGCCCCGGCATCCCCGAAGACCAGCGCGAACAGGTGTTCCTGCCATTCCAGCGCCTCGGCGACCGCGACAACGACACCGGGGTCGGCCTCGGCCTGGCCCTGTCCCGGGGGCTGGCCGAGGCCATGGGCGGCTCCCTGCAACCGGAGACCACCCCCGGCGGGGGAGTCACCATGGTCCTGGCCCTGCCCGCCGCCGCCCGGCAGACCGGGCCGGGCGCCGAGCCGGCACCTCCCGCCACGGGCCCGGCCGGATCTTGACGAAATTTTGACGTCGGCTCAGGCGGCAGATGACCTATCGTTTCGAAGGCTCACCGGCGCTTGCAGAAACGGGCATCAGACAGACATGAACGACACCGACACGGTCGAGGCGATCGAGTACGCGATCCCGGCGACCGTGGGCAGCCCCGGCCCCGCCCCCGAGCCCGCCGGCCGGCTCAACCGCTGGCTGCTGCAGCACCGGGTGCAGCCGGTCGGTCCCGAGGCCGACGGCGACCACGCCAAGCCGCAGGCCTGGTGGAAGGTGATGTGCCTGACCGGCGTCGACTACTTCTCCACGCTGGCCTACCTGCCCGCCATCGCGGCGACCGCCGCCGGTGCCCTGTCGCCGCTGGCGACGCTGCTCATCGTCGCGCTCACGCTGCTGGGCATGCTGCCGATGTACCGGCGGGTGGCCAAGGAGAGCCCGCACGGGCAGGGCTCGGTGGCGATGCTGGAGGACCTGCTGCCGTTCTGGCGCGGCAAGGTCTTCGTGCTGGTGCTGCTCGGCTTCGTGGCCACCTCCTGGATCATCACGATCACCCTGTCGGCCGCCGACGCCTCGGTGCACGTGCTGGAGAACCCGCTGGCGCCCCACTTCCTGGAGGGTCACGCGGTCGCCATCACCGTGGTGCTGCTGCTCATCCTCGGCGGGGTGTTCCTGCTCGGCTTCAGCGAGGCCGTCGGCGTGGCGATCCCGCTGGTGGCGGCGTTCCTCGCGCTCAACGCGGTCATCGTGGTGGTGGGCCTGGCCGAGGTGTTCACCACACCCGGCGCGTGGTCGGGCTGGACCGATGCGCTGACCAGCGGCGGGGGCGGGATCGGCGGGGTGCTGGGGCCCGCGGTCCTGGCGTTCCCGCTGCTGGTCCTCGGCCTGTCCGGCTTCGAGACCGGCGTGAGCATGATGCCGCTGGTCGCCGCGGAGGGCGCGGACGCCCGCGCGCGGATGGTCTCGCGGGTGCGCAACACCCGCAAGCTGCTCACCGTCGCCGCGCTGATCATGTCGGTCTACCTGCTGGCGACCAGTTTCGTCACCACGGTGCTGATCCCGGCGCCGGAGTTCGCGCCCGGCGGCGCCGCCAAAGGCCGGGCACTGGCCTACCTGGCGCACGAGCACCTCGGTGAGGGCTTCGGCACGCTCTACGACATCAGCACCATCCTGATCCTGTGGTTCGCCGGCGCGTCGGCGATGGCGGGCCTGGTCAACATCGTGCCGCGGTACCTGCCGTCGTACGGCATGGCCCCGGAGTGGGGCCGGGCGGTGCGGCCGGTCGTGCTGGTCTACACCGTCGTGTGCATCGGCGTGACCGTGGCCTTCGGCGCCGACGTCGAGGCCCAGGCGGGCGCGTACGCCACCGGCATCCTCGCGATGATGGTCTCCGGCAGCATCGCCGTCACCATCTCGGCCGCCCGCTACCGCCGCCGCTGGGCGGCCGCCGGATTCGCGCTGCTCAGCCTGATCCTGCTGTACGCGCTGGGTGAGAACATCCACGCCAAGCCCGACGGCATCGCGATCTCGGCCCTGTTCATCCTCGGCATCGTGGCGATCTCGCTGATCTCCCGCATCACCCGCACCACCGAGCTGCGCGTGGAGCACATCGAGTTCGACACCCGGGCCCGGCAGTTCGTCACCGAGTCCCTGGTCCACGACGGTCAGCTCAACCTGATCGCCAACCGCCGCCAGGCCGGCGACCCCGCCGAGTACGCCGGCAAGGAGGCCGAGCAGCGCGGCATGAACCCCGTGCCCGGCGGCGCCGACGTGCTGTTCCTGGAGATCGACGTGGTCGACCCGTCGCAGTTCACCAACGTGCTGCACGTGACCGGTGCGCAGGTCGGCGGCTACCGGGTGCTGCGGGCGGCCGCTCCCGCCGCGCCCAACGCCATCGCCGCGATCCTGCTGGCGCTGCGCGACACCACCGGCGTGCGACCGCACTGCTACTTCGAGTGGTCCGAGGGCTCGCCGCTGACCCACCTGTTCCGGTACCTGATCCTCGGCCGCGGCGACACGCCCCCGGTGGTGCGTGAGATCCTGCGCCAGAGCGAGCAGGACCCGGCGCGCCGCCCCGGCATCCACGTCGGCGGCTGACCCGCGGCGCGCAGCGGCCGCCTGCGCGCCTCGTGCCAGGGTGCCCGTCAGGCGAACAGTGCCCGGCCCCAGTGGTCGCCCTCGCCGGTGACGCCGGGCGGGCAGGCCCACAGTCCGCTGGAGACGTGTCGGATGTACTCGTTGAGCACGTCGGCACGGGCCAGGCTGCGCTGGACCGGCACGAACTGCCGGTGCGGGTCGCGCTGGTAGGACATGAAGAACAGCCCCGCGTCCAGGCGGCCCAGCCCGTCGGTGCCGTCCACGAAGTTGTATCCCCGCCGCAGCAGGTGCGCGCCGCCGTTGAAGTCCGGATGCGCCAGGCGGATGTGCGCCTGCTTGGCGATCAGCGGCTCGCCGCCGTCGTCCTTGGCGTCGAAGTCGGGCTCGTCGAACTCCTTGGCCCGGCCCAGCGGCGCGCCCTCGCCCTTGTCCCGCCCGAAAATCGCCTCCTGCTCGGCCAGCGAGGTGCGGTCCCAGGTCTCGACGGTCATCCGGATCCGGCGGGTGACCAGGTAGCTGCCCCCGGCCATCCACGCCGCGCCGTCCTCGGCGCGGGCCCACAGCTGCTCGCGCAGCAGGTCGGTGTCCTCGAGCTTCATGTTGCGGGTGCCGTCCTTGAAGCCCATCAGGTTGCGCGGGGTGGCCTGCTCCCGGGAGGTGCTGGAGGTGCGCCCGAACCCGAGCTGGGAGTAGCGGATGCTGACCACGCCGAAGCCGATGCGGGCCAGGTTGCGGATGGCGTGCACCGCCACCTGGGGATCGTTGGCGCAGGCCTGGACGCAGAGGTCGCCGTCGCTGATCTCGGGCCGCAGCGCGTCGCCGGGGAAGTGCGGCAGCGGCTGCAGGGCGGGCGGCATCCGGTCGGCGATGCCGAACCGGTCGACGCCCGTGGCGTCGCGGAACAGGGTGCGGCCGAACCCGACGGTGAGGGTGAGGCCCGAGGCGGGCAGCCCGAGCGCCTCGCCGGTGTCGTCCGGGGGCGCCTCGGCCTGGCCGCCGACCGCACCGAGCAGGCCCGCGTCGCGGCCCTGCGTCATCCGGGCCGCGGCGGCGGTCCACTCGCGCAGCATCTCGACCAGCCGCGCGCGGTCCTTGGTGATCACGTCGAACGCGGCGAAGTGCAGCCGGTCCTGCGCGGGCGTGACGATGCCGGCCTGATGCTCGCCGTGGAACGGCACGGCGTCGGCGGGCGACGCGGCCGCCGTCCCGTGGTCGTCGCCGACCATCACGGACGCCACGGCGGCTGCCCCGGCCACCCCGGCGATGCCCACTCCTGCCGCGGTCAGCGCGGCCCTACGCGAAACCATCCCGTTTTCCTCCCGTCGATGCGCCCAGGTCCGGCGGCCCGCAGGCCGGGCCGCCGGACCGGTGGTGCGGCTACTTCGCGACGACCGCGGCGACCTTGCTGATGGGCTCGGCCAGGGCGTTGATGACGTCGCTGAGCTCCTTCAGCTCGGCCTGGGACAGCTCGTTGTGCAGCTTCCAGCCGTCACCGGCCCGGTGCTTGCCCAGCGCGGTCTCCACGTTGGCGAACGCGGTGTCCAGCGAGCCGACCAGGTCCGGGGCCCGCTCCTCCAGGGTCGGGCGCAGCGCCTGCACGGCGGCCTTGGAACCCTCCACGTTGGCGGCGAAGTCCCACAGGTCGGTGTGCGAGTAGCGGTCCTCCTCGCCGGTGATCTTGCCGGTGGCGACCTCGTCCAGCAGCTCCTTCGCGCCGTTGGCCAGCTGCAGCGGGGACAGCTTCTCGGCGTTCGCCTTGGCGACGATCTCCTTCACGTCGACCAGCAGCTGGTCGGCGATCGGGCCGGACTTGCTGATGTCGTTCTTCTCCCACAGGTCCTGCTCCAGGCGGTGGAAGCCGGTGAAGGCCATGCCCTCCTCGATGACCTCGGCCCGGCCGTCGATCTTCGGGTCCAGGTCGCCGAAGATCTCGGCCACCGGCTCGATGCGCTCCCAGTAGGTGCGGGCGATCGGGAACAGCGCCTTGGCCTTGGCGGCGTCGCCGGCCTTGACCGCGTTGACGAACTCCTCGGTCTTGGGCAGCAGCGCCGCGGTCTGGCTGCGCACGTAGCGCTGGTAGTTCTCGGTCGCCTCGGCCAGCTTGGCGTCGGCGGTCAGCGGCGCGGCCGATCCGGTCACCTTGAACGCGCCCCGGATGCCCTTGCCGATCATGCCCGGCTTGCAGGCGGTCTCGTACGTGCCGGCGGTCAGCTCGACCTTCAGCTCGCGGCTGAGCCCGGGGGCGATGTTCTCGACCTCGCCCATCACCCGGTCGCCCGCGGCGTACACGTAGAACTCGGTCACCTTGGCGCCGCCGTTGCTGATGGTGAAGGTGACGGTGCCGGCGGCGGTCTCGGCGCGGCCGACCTCGCACGCCGTGTCGGACGCCTTGACCGCGATCGGGCCGGTCGCGTCGCCGGTCGCGGCCGGTTCGGGATCGGTGGTGCAGGCGGACATGCCCAGGCCGAGTACGGCGGTGGCCGTCAGCACGGAGAGCTTGCGCATGGGGTGACTCCTGATATCGAGGTGGGTCAGCGGTCGCCGCCGGTGGCGACCGGCGTGGGGGTGGTGGCGGCAGCGGGGGCGTCCGTGGGCCGGGCGGGGCGGTTCGGCAGCAGGAACAGCACGAGCACGGGGACGGCGTAGGCGACCCAGGCGACGGTCTCCAGGACGGTCGGCGCCGGGGTGAGGTTGAACATTCCGCGCAGCAGCTCGGCGTACCAGCTGGTGGGCGGCAGCGCGCCGGAGATGTCGAAGGCGAGGGTGTTCAGGCCGGGCAGCACGCCCGCCTCCAGCAGGTCGTGCACGCCGTACTTGAGGATGCCCGCGGCGACCAGCACCAGCAGCACGCCGGTCCAGGTGAAGAAGCGGGTCAGGTCGATCCGCACGGCGCTGCGGTACATCAGGAAACCCATGGCGACCGCGGTGGCGATGCCGCCGAGGATGGCCACGACCGACCACGTCGAGGTCGCGCCCTGCACGGTCGCGAAGAAGATCAGGGAGGTCTCCAGGCCCTCGCGTGCCACGGCGAGGAACGCGGTGACCACGACGGCCAGTGGGCCGAGCGCGATCGCGGCGTCCAGCCTGGCGCGCAGCTCGCCCGAGATCGAGCGGGCCGCCCGGCGCATCCAAAAGATCATCCAGGTGACGAAGGCCACGGCGAGGATCGAGGTGACCGCCTCGAACAACTCCTGGCGCTCGAACTCCAGGTGCGCGCTGGTGTACTGCAGCACCGCGGCGAAGCCCACCGACAGCGCGGCGGCCGCGGCGACTCCGGTCCAGACGTAGCGCAGCCGGTCCCGGCGCTCGGTTTTCACCAGGAACGCCACCAGGATGGTGACGACCAGCGTGGCCTCCAGCCCTTCGCGCAGCCCGATCAGGTACGTGGGCAGGAAGACGTGGGACATGAGGAGTACCTCGCTGACGTGTGCTGCATAGGTGAGGCTGCCCTAAATTAGGCTTGGCAAAGCTATGTTGCTTCTACATGTTGTAGAAGTCAAGCCGGCCGGGATCGGCTACCGGGGTGCGCATTCATGGCGCGCGATCGGCCACAACGGCCTGGTGACGGGCGAGGACGTCATCGGCAGGGCGTGCTCCGATCCGGAGCGGGTCCGCCCACCGCGTCGACTGCTTCTACGAGATGTAGAACACTCAGTCCTGGTCGTCGCGCAGCAGCGCGCGCAGGAACCGCTCGTCGTCGGCGTCGAGACTGCCCACGAAGCGGCGCAGCACCGAGGTGTGGTCCGGCTCGGCCTCCAGCAGCCGGGTCATCCGCTCGGCGACCAGCCCGGCGGCGTCCTGGACGGCGGCGTAGCGGTAGGCCCTCCCGTCACGCTCGCGGATCACCGCGCCCTTGCCGTACAGGCGGGTGAGGATGGTGACCACGGTGCTGTACGACAGCTCCGTCTGCGGGGCGAGCCGGTCGCGCACCTGCCCGGGGGTCAGTGCCAGGCCGGACTCGGTCAGCACGGTGACGATCTGCGATTCCAGCTGGCCCGCCCGCCGTCGGCCGGGATCGGCGGCGTCCGGGCCGGTGCTGCGTCGGGTCGGGCTCATCACCGCCGACTCTATCCGCACCGGCGGCGTGGCCGCCGCGTGGTGTCAGCGGGTCTGGCTGGCGTACACCAGCAGCTCGCCCAGGTCGTAGATGGCCTCGCCCGTCCAGACCAGCGACGACGCCGCCAGCAGGGCGGGCAGCACCCACCAGGGCGACGTCCCGTGCCGCGGCGGTTGCAGCAGGTGCGCGACCCGTCGCGGGACGACTCCCGGCCGCCCGGTGGCCCGCAGGCCGAGCGCCGGAGTGTGGGCGCCGGCCAGCGCCGCGGCGCCGATGGCGTGCGCGACGGTGCGGCGGCTGCCGACGGCGGCGGCCGCGTGCTCGTCGGCGGCGCGTTCCACGAGATAGCCCACGTGGCGCGCGACCCACCACAGGGCCGGATGCGCCGCCGCGGCCACCTCGGCCAGCGCGACCAGACGGTGATGGCCGGCGTCGAGGTGGGCCCGCTCGTGCGCGATCACCGCGTCGAACTGCGCGTCCGTGAGACGCTCGCGCATCCCGGTGGTGACGACGATCCGCCCGGGCCGCCCCGGCACGGCGAACGCCTGCGGCCGCGCGTCGGGCACCAGCAGCACACCGCCGGAGCCGTCGGCGTAGCCGCGGGCCTCGGCGATCGTGCGGCGGTGGCGGCGCACGGTGCGCCACATCGCCGCGCCGGACCCGGCCAGCAGCACCGAGCTGACCACCGGGACCCACGCGACCTGCGCGGTGTCGGCGTACACGGTCTCGGTGGACCAGCCGAACAGCGCTCCGGCGACGGGAGTCTGCGCCAGCGCCTTCAACGTGAACACGACCAGGTTGGCGATGCTCGCCGCTGCCGTGGCCGCCGCCGACCAGGCCACGGTCCGGGCCGCCCGGCCCGGTGGCAGCCGGTCGGCCAGCAACCGCACCGTGATGCTGATCAGGGCGGGTACGACGAGCACCGACCACACGAAGTGATCGAACACAGCCACCTCCTGCCGTACCAGACCGGTCGAGTCTGCCACGCCACCCGCCCGGACGCCGACGTGCACCGGCAGGTTTGCGGCCGGTCGCGGCCGGGCAGTGAGTGGGCAGGCGGTCGGTGGGGCCGCCGCAACGAGAAGGGCAGGCGATGGGCGACATTTCGAACAAGGCCGAGGAGCTCAAGGGCAAGGCCAAGGAGGCCATCGGCGACTTGACCAACAACGAGCGGCTGCAGGCCGAGGGCGTGGCCGAGCAGGCCAAGGCCAAGGCTCAGCAGGCGGCCGAGGACGTCAAGGACGCCGCGAAGGACGCCTTCAACCGCTGACGGTGCGACTTCGGCGTGACCCGGGGGTGGGTTGGGCGCTGGACCGATGTAGTAGGCGTTGCCGCCGATGACGTCGATGAACGGCACCGGGTTCTCCGCCGACGCCGCGACCCGCACGGCGCTCGCGTCCA
>NZ_JBFAOU010000091.1:0-31076 GCF_040675365.1 Catellatospora sp. NPDC049609
GGCCGCGCCGCTGCTGGTGGCCAGATGCGAGATCAGACTCTGGTGGTGCGCGGCGTAGTCGGAGATCCGCTCCTTGATGGTGATGTTCGGGTGTGATGACGAGTCATCACAGAAGTTGTCGCCCCGGGCGGAACTACTACTTGGTGGCGTCGGCGCTGTCGCCGGTCAGGCTGACCGTCGGCTCGTTGCCGCCGAGCATGAGTGTCGGTTCGTCGCCGGGCTGCTGCGCCGGGGTCGCGCCATTCGGCCCCGACTGGGTCGGCGCAGGCGGCGTGTGCGGCGTGTGCTGGGCGGGGGCGGCCGTCGTGGGCTGCGCCGGGGCAGCCGGACCGGGCTGAGCCGGCGCGGGGTTGGCGGCGCCCGACTGGGCCAGCGCGCCGTGCGGGGCCGTGGCCTGGGTCGGCGGTGCCGGCACGGTCAGCGTCTGCGTCTTCTCCTCGGCCGGCGCGGGCAGGGCCAGCGTCTGCGTCTTCTCCTCAGCCGGCTCCGGTGCCTGCTCGGCGGTGCGGGCCGCCTCGGCGGCCGCGCGGACGGCGTCGGCGCGGCGGCGCTCGGCCTCCTCCGCCTCGCGTTGCGCCTTGGTCAGCCGCTCCAGCTCCGCGTGCAGCTGCTTCTTGAGCTCGGCCAGGCGGCGCTCGACCTGCGTGATGTCGTTGCGCACCGTCTCCAGCCGCGTCTGGCCCTCGGTGTACTGCTGCTGCGTCGCCGCGAGGGCGGCCTGCTCCGCGGCGGCCCGGCCGCGAGCCAGGGCGACCTCCTGCTCGGCCTGGTCGGTGCGCTGCGTCGCGGCGGCGGCGGCCTCGGCCACCTGGCGCTCGGCGTCGGCGCGGGCCTCGGCCTTCACCCGCTCCGCCTCGGCCTGCGCGGCGGCCACGGCCTGCGCCGCCTCCGCCTGTGCCGCGGCCAGCTGCTGCTCGGCCTGGGTGCGGTGGTCGGCTGAGTACCGGTCGGCCTCGGCGCGGGCCGCGGCGATCTCCTTGTCGGCCTGCAGGCGGCGGGAAGCGGCCTCCTGCGCCGCGGCGGTGCGGATGCCCTGCGCCTCCACCTGGGCGTGCGCGAGCAGCTCGCGGGCCTCGGTGCGCAGCCGCTGCGTCTCGTCGACCAGCTCCTGGCGGCGGCGCTCCTCGTCCTTGCGCTCCTCGTTGCGGCGCTGGGCCAGCGCGAGGTCGAAGTCGCGGGAAGCGGTGGCGGCGCGCTCGCGGGCGTCGGCCAGCAGCCGCTCGGCCTCGGCGCGCTGGTCGGCGATCTCCTGCTGGGCGCCGTTGCGCAGCGCGTCGGCCTGGTCCTCGGCGAGGGAGAGGATCTGCTCCACCCGCGCACCCAGGTGGCGGAAGGAGACCCGGGACGGCACCGCGCGGCGGGCGGCGTCGGCGATGTCGAGCTGGAGCTGCTGCACCTGCCCGGCGAGCGCCTGCACCTGCGAAAACGCCTGATCTCGCTCGGCGGCGAGGGTGGACAGGTCCGATTCGACCTGAGTTACATATCGGTCAACCTGCTTCTTGTCATAGCCCCGCAGGGCGATGTCGAAGCTGGGTTCGGATGCGACGCCCTCACCGAGCGCGAACAGGTCTCCGCCGTGCGACATGCGCTCCATCTTCACACAAAGAGTCACGCCGCACCCGACGGGAGCCGGGCGCGGCGTGATCGAATCCAGGTCGGATCGTTATTCGGCCTTCTCGGCCTTCGGCTTCTCCTCCGCGGCGGGCGCGGGGGCCGGGTTGCCGACGCCGGGCACGATGCCGGCCAGGCCGGACAGCATCTGGCCGAGCTGGGCGGTGACGGCATTCTTCTGGCGGGTGAGGTCGTCGACCTCGCGACGGGCGGCGGTGGTGGTCAGCTCCGCCTCGTTGCGCGCCTCGGACACCAGGCGGTGCGCCTCGGCCTTGGCCTCGTTGACGGCCTTCTCCGCGGCGGCGCGGGCCTTCTCCGTCGTCTCGGTCGCGGTGCGCTCGGACTCGACGCGGCGCGCCTCGGCGCGCTGCTCGATCTCCTTGGCCCGGTCCTCGGCGGCGCGGGCGCGCTCCTCGGCCTCGCCGACCAGCTTCTGCGTGGCGGCGACGGCGGCGGAGTGGCGCTGCGACTCCTCGCGCTCGGACTTCTCGCGGCGCTCGGCCAGCTCGAGCTGGAGGGCCTGCAGGTCCTTGTCGCGCTTGTCGCGGGCGTCGGCCAGCATCTTGGAGGCCTCGGCACGCTTCTCCTCCGCCTCGCGGGCGGCCTTGGCGCGCAGCTGGGTGATCTCCCGCTCGGCGGTGGCGCGCAGCGTCGCGACCTCGCGCTCGACGGTGGCCTTCAGCTCGGCGACCTCGTGCGAGGTGGCGGTGCGCAGCTGCTTGGTCTCGCGGTCGGCGTCGGCGCGCAGGGTGTCGGCCTCGCGGCGGGCCTGGACCCGGACCTCGGCGGCCTCGCGCTCGACGGCGGTGCGCAGGTTGCCGGCCTCGCGCTCGGCGGTCGCCTTCATGGCGGCGGCCTCGGCGCGCGCCTTGTCGGTGATCTCGCGGGCCTCCAGGCGAGCCGCGGACAGGATGCCCTCCGACTCACGCTTGGACTCGCCGCGGTGGTCGTTGGCCTGCTCCTCGGCCAGCCGCAGGATCTGCTCCACGCGGGTGCCGAGACCGGACAGGGTCGGCCGGCTGTTCTCTTCCAGCTGCTTGCTCGTGTCGGTGAGCTTCTGCTCCACCGAGTTGAGGCGCTGCTCAGCCTGGCGCAGACGACGCTGGGCGTCGTTCATGCGCTGCTCGGCCTCCGCCCGTGCCTGCTCCGACTGGGCAAGCTGAGCGTTCAGGCGACCGACAAACGCGTTTACCTGCTCGCGGTCGAAACCGCGCAGGACGACTGTGAAGTCTTGTTGGGTGTTCGCGCCATCGAAGAACGCGACGGAGGAGGGCTGCTGGGACATTGGCACATACTCGCAGATGACCCTGGGTGTCGCGCAAGGGACCGGGCGTACTTTCGCCCACCGGATGTGGGTCGATTTGCAGATGGAAGATCCGCACCGGAAGGCAATGGTACCAATAAGTCCGAAATGCCTGATGGCGGAGACGCCTCAGCGCGCCTCCGCCATCAGAAAATCACCCTCGGTGAGCGTGGAATCACACGCCCCGGAAGCGGTTGAGGGCGGGCAGATGGCGCGCCCGCTTCGCCGCGTCGCGCACGCCGAGGCCCTCCGCGGGCGCCAGGCACAGCACGCCGACCTTGCCCTGGTGCGCGTTGCGGTGCACCTCGTACGCCGCCTGCCCGGTCTGCTCCAGGGAGAAGGTCTTGGACAGCGTCGGGTGGATCCGTCCAAGGTCGATCAGGCGGTTGGCCTCCCACGCCTCGCGGTAGTTCGCGAAGTGGCTGCCCACGATCCGCTTGAGCGACATCCACAGGTAGCGGTTGTCGTACTGGTGCTCGTAGCCGCTGGTGGAGGCGCAGGTGACGATGGTGCCGCCCTTCTTGGCCACGTACACGCTGGCGCCGAAGGTCTCCCGGCCGGGGTGCTCGAACACGATGTCCGGGTCGTCGCCGCCGGTCAGCTCCCGGATGCGCGCGCCGAACCGCTTCCATTCGGACGGATCCTGAGTGTGCTCATCGGACCAGAACCGGTAGCCCTCCGCGACGCGGTCGATGACCAGGTCGGCACCCATCCGGCGGCAGATCTCCGCCTTCTCCGGTGAGGACACCACGCAGACCGGGATCGCCCCGCCGTGCAGCGCCATCTGCGTCGCGTACGAGCCCAGGCCGCCGCTGGCGCCCCAGATCAGCACGACGTCGCCCTGCTTCATGTTGGCGCCGTGGTGCGAGACGAGCTGCCGGTACGCCGTCGAGTTGACCAGGCCCGGGCTCGCCGCCTCCTCCCAGGTGAGGTGGGCGGGCTTGGGCATGAGCTGGTTGGCCTTGACGATCGCGAGCTCGGCCAGGCCGCCGAAGTTGGTCTCGAAGCCCCAGATCCGCTGTTGCGGGTCCATCATGGTGTCGTCGTGGCCGGTCGCGTCCTCCAGCTCGACGTTGAGGCAGTGCGCCACGACCTGGTCCCCGGCGTGCCACTTGGTGACCCCGGGCCCGGTGCGCAGCACCACGCCCGCGGCGTCCGAACCCACCACGTGGTACGGCAGGTCGTGCCGCTTGGTCAGTGCGGACAGCCGTCCGTACTTCTTCAGGAAGCCGAAGGTCGGCAGCGGCTCGAAAATGGACGTCCACACCGTGTTGTAGTTGACCGCGCTGGCCATGACCGCGATCAGCGCCTCGCCGGGACCCAGCTCCGGGACGGGGACCTCCTGCAGGTGGAGTGCCTTGCGCGGGTCCTTGTCGCGGGTGGCCAGTCCGTCGAACATGGCGGTCTCGTCCTCACGGACCACCATCGCGCGGTACGAGGCCGGTACGGGCACGTCGGCCAGGCTCCGCAGGAGCGCGGCGGGATCGGCCGCGCCCTCCGCTTCCATGATCACGTCGAGGATGTCTTGCACGGCGCCACCTCCGTGGTGAGGGAACTGCGCGTCCCGCGCCTTGCCGGCTGCGGGCGGCTGTTCCGGGTCTGCGGGCCATCCTTGGCGGGCCCTCCGAGAGGCCGCCATGTGGTCGGGCACACATGTGCGGCTCAGGTGAGCCGGACGTTACTGGTCGGTAGCTTTGGCGGGAACGGATGTGTGAAAAACTCCACGCCGGGCTTAACGATCATTCAGTACCCGAGGCCGCGCGGCCTGCGGCGACGCCTCAGTGACCCGTGCCGGGCTCGACCAGCTCCACCAGCACGCCCCCGGCGTCCTTGGGGTGCACGAAGTTGATCCGGGAGCCGGCGGTGCCGCGCTTGGGGGCCTCGTAGAGCAGGCGTACGCCGCGCCCGCGCAGGGCGGCGCAGGTCGCGTCGATGTCGGCGACGGTGTACGCCATCTGCTGCATACCGGGCCCGGAGCGCTCCAGGAACCTCCCGATCGGCGAGTCCGGGCGCAGCGGCGCGAGCAGCTGCACGGCGCCCCCCTCGGGGCTCGGCCCGACCTGGAGCATCGCCTCGCGGACGCCCTGCTCCTCGTTGGTCTCCGTGTGCACGCAGGTCATGCCGAACGTACCTTCGTAGAAGGCGATGGCGGCGTCGAGATCCGGCACGGCGATCCCGACGTGGTCGATGCGCAACAAGCCGACGATCTGTGACGGAGTGTCCTGTGATGAGGTCGACAGGGCTGCTGGTTCGCTCATGCGGTTAGTCTGACCGAACCATCGTTAAGGCGATACGTGAACCAGGCCACTCGGAGGGGTACCACCATGACTTCTGTGATCGTGAGCGGAGCGCGCACCCCGATGGGCCGCCTGCTCGGCAACCTCAAGGACCTGTCCGCCACGCAGCTCGGCGCGGTCGCCATCAAGGCCGCCCTGGAGCGCGCCGGGGTCGCCCCCGACCAGGTCCAGTACGTCATCATGGGCCAGGTGCTGCAGGCCGGCGGCGGTCAGATCACCGCCCGCCAGGCGGCCGTCGAGGCCGGCATCCCGATGAGCGTCCCGGCGCTCACCGTCAACAAGGTCTGCCTGTCCGGCCTCGACGCGATCGCGCTGGCCGACCAGCTGATCCGCGCGGGCGAGTTCGACATCGTGGTGGCCGGCGGCATGGAGTCCATGACCAACGCCCCGCACCTGCTCATCGGCCAGCGCACCGGCTACAAGTACGGCGACGTCGTGATCAAGGACCACATGGCCCACGACGGCCTGTCCGACGCGTGGGACGCCTGCTCGATGGGCGAGTCCACCGAGCGCCACAACGGCCGCTACGAGATCAGCCGCGAGGAGCAGGACGCCTTCGCCGCCGCGTCGCACCAGCGCGCCGCCGCCGCGATCAAGGACGGCCGCTTCGCCGAGGAGATCGCCCCGGTCACCATCCCGGCCCGCAAGGGCGACCCGATCGTCGTCGCCGAGGACGAGGGCGTACGCCCCGACACCACGGTGGAGACGCTCGGCAAGCTGCGCCCGGCGTTCGCCAAGGACGGCACCATCACCGCCGGCTCCTCCTCGCCGATCTCCGACGGCGCGGCCGCCGTGGTGGTCATGCGCAAGGAGAAGGCGCAGGAGCTGGGCCTGACCTGGATCGCCGAGATCGGCGCGCACGGCAACGTGGCGGGCCCGGACAACTCGCTGCACGCCCAGCCCGCCAACGCCATCAAGCAGGCGCTGGCCAAGGAGGGCCTGACCGCCGCCGACCTCGACCTGGTCGAGATCAACGAGGCGTTCGCCGCGGTCGGCATCCAGTCCACCCGCGAGCTGGGCATCGACCCGGAGATCGTGAACGTCAACGGCGGCGCGATCGCGCTGGGCCACCCGATCGGCATGTCCGGCGCCCGGCTGGCGCTGACCCTGGCCCTGGAGCTCAAGCGCCGCGGCGGCGGCGTCGGCGCGGCCGCCCTGTGCGGCGGCGGCGGCCAGGGCGACGCCCTGATCCTCAAGGTCCAGGCCTGACCATCGCCCGCCCCGCAGGCCGCCCCGGGCACACCCGCCCGCGGCGGCCCGCGGCTTGCGGCGGTGCCCCCGGCGGCCGGACGCTGGGGCGGTCCGGGCGGGTGACCGTGTTTTACGTCCATGTTCTCTGCGAATGGTTGACCTGATGACCGAGTCCAGCGCCCTGCCCCCGTCGCCCGCGCCGCAGCGCTCGGTGACCGAGCTCGTCGCACGTGCGCGCGACGGCGAGGCCAGGGCGGTGGCCCGGCTGATCACCCTGGTCGAGTCGGGGTCGGCCGCGCTGCCGGAGATCGCCGCGACGCTCGCGCCCGCCGCGGGCGCGGCCATGGTCGTCGGCCTGACCGGCTCGCCCGGCGTGGGCAAGTCGACCACCACCAACGAGCTGGTGCGCGCGTTCCGGGCGGCCGGCAAGCGGGTCGGCGTGCTGGCGATCGACCCGTCCAGCCCGTACACCGGCGGCGCCATCCTCGGCGACCGGGTGCGCATGCAGGACCACGCCACCGATCCCGGCGTCTACATCCGCTCCATGTCCAGCCGGGGGCACCTGGGCGGGCTGTCGGCGGCCACCCCCGCCGCGGTGCGCGTGCTGGCCGGGGTCGGCTTCGACGTGGTGCTCGTGGAGACCGTCGGCGTGGGCCAGGCCGAGGTCGAGATCGCCTCGCTGGCCGACACCACGCTGGTGCTGCTCGCGCCCGGCATGGGCGACGCGATCCAGGCGGTCAAGGCGGGCATCCTGGAGATCGCCGACATCTTCGTCATCAACAAGGCCGACCGCGACGGTGTCGAGGCCACCCACCGCGACATCCAGGGCATGATCGCCCTCGGCGGCTCGGACCGGGGCCCCGGCGACTGGCGCCCGCGCGTGGTCAAGGCCGTCGCCGCGAAGGCCGAGGGCATCGACGGCATCATCGCCGCGATCGAGGAGCACCGCACCTGGCTCGTCGAGACCGGGCAGCTCACCGAGCGCCGCCGCCGCCGGGCCGCCGCCGAGATCGAGGCGATCGCCCTCGGCCAGCTGCGCGCCCGCTTCGCCGAACTGCCCGGCGCGGGCATCGCCGCCCTCGCCGACAAGGTCGTGGCCGGCACCCTCGACCCCCACGCCGCCGCGACCCAGCTCCTCGACGAACTCGTCTGACGCCGGGCGGGGCCGGCAGAAGTACTCCCGTGTCCCCGCTTTGCTCTGCTTACTTATACGCACCTCGGTCACGCCCCGACGCGGCGCTCCGCTCGCCCGTCGGGGGCGGCCGCTGCGCCTATCGGCAAGCAGCGCAGGGCGTCTGCGCGGATCGGGGTCTGGCGCGTATCGGCAAGCAGAGCATTGCGGTCCGCGCGGACCGGAGGTTTGGCGCGCGTATCGGTAAGCAGAGCAAGGCGGTCCGCGCGGATCGGGGCTCCGGCGCGCGTATTGGTAAGCAGAGCAAAGTCGACGACGCCTGCTTGCCCGAGCTGGCGGCCGCCCGGCGGAACGGACCGCCACGAGTGCCGCGCTGACGCTCCGTGAGCAGGTGATTTCCGCGCGGATCGGACCGCGGACTCGGGTTCGCAACGATAGGTGAAGCGCCTTCACGGGCGTACTGACCAATCGCTAAGGTGTCGGGGCACATAGGGCTCTTACACGTGGAGGCGACGGTGGCCGGTTGGTCCGTCATGCTGCGGGGCATCCGGCACCGCTCCGGCCGATCGCTGGTGGTGCTGTCGCTGGCGGGGTTCGCGACCGCGGCGGCGGTGCTGGCGCCGGCGTATGGGCGGGCCGCGCAGCAGTCGGTGCTCACCGACGCACTGAGCGCGGCGCCGGCGACGGCGGCGGCCGTCACGGTGACCGCGGAGGGCAGCGCCGACACGGCCGAGGCCGCGCACCAGCCGGTCGGTGACACGCAGTCCGTCGTCGCCGGGGCGCTGGCCAGGGCGCCGCGGCTGGCCGCCGTGCTGGACCGGCCCGTCGGCTCGGTCAGCACCGACACCTCGCTGCAGAACACCCGGGGCGGGCGGTTCGCGGCGCGGCTCGCGTGGCATCAGGGGGCGTGTGAGCATCTGCGGGTCACCGGTGACTGCGCCATCGACGCCGAGCAGGTGCTGGTGTCCGAGCGGGCCGCGGCCGAGGCCGGTATAGAGGTCGGCGACAAGATCACGGTACGGCCGGTGCAGGGCGGCAACGCCGGGCGCGCGTACGAGGTGGTCGGCCTCTACACGCCGCTGGCGCCGCAGGAGGCGCACTGGGGCAACAACGGCTACTTCGCGCAGGGGCAGTCCGGCGGGGAGGGCGCGCCGCGCCTGGACGCCGTGTTCGCCGGGGCCGAGGACGACGTGCGGCTCGGCGACGCGGTGCCGGTGACGCTGTCCATCGCGTACCCGCTGCGGCCGGAGCAGGTCCGGCTCGACGACGTGTCCGCGCTGCGCAGCGAGCTGGGCGGGCTCGGGCTCGCGCTGAACGCCGCCGAGCTGCAGGTCGAGACGGCGCTGCCGTCGATCGTCGAGGATGCCGCCAAGGATCAGGACGCGCTCGCCCGGACCGTCCCCATCATCGCGGTGCCGCTGGTGCTGCTGGCCTTCGTCGTGCTGCTGATGCTGGTCGCGGCGCTGACCGAGGAGCGCGGCCCGGAGCTGGCGCTGGCCCGGCTGCGCGGCTACGGCAGCGGCGGCACGATCCGGTTCGGACTCGGCGAGACCCTGCTGCTGATCGTCCTCGGCGCGCCGCTGGGCCTGGCCGCCGGCCTCGGCGCGGTCGAGCTGGCCGCGCGTACGGTGCTCGCCGACGGTGTGCACGTGGAGCCGCGCTGGCCGGTGTTCGCCGCGGCCGTGGGCGGCCTGCTGCTCGCCTGCGCCGCCGCCTGGCTCGCCGCCCGCGCCACGCTCGGCCGCAGCGTGCTCGGCCTGCTGCGGCGGGTGCCGCAGCGTGGCACCTGGCGCGCGGGTGTGCTGGAGGGCGTCGCCGCCGCGCTCGCGGTCGCCTCGCTCGCCGCGGCGCTGCGCGACCGGTCGGCTCCGCTGGCCCTGCTCGCCCCCGCCGCGCTGGCGATCGTGGCGGGCGTGCTCGCCGGGCGGCTGCTCAGCCTGTGGTCGCGGGCCCGGCTCGGGCTGGCCCGCCGCCGCGGCAAGCTGCCCGCGATGCTGTCCGCGGCGCAGCTGTCGCGCCGCCCCGGCGCGGCCCGCACGGTCGCCGTGCTGACCGCCGCCGTCGCGCTGCTGGCGTTCTCCGCCACGGCGTGGGACGTCGCCGCCGACGCGCGGGCGCAGCGGGCCGACGACGCGGTCGGCGCGCCCACCGTGTACGCCGTCTCCGCCGCGCACCCCCAGGCACTGGTCGACGCGCTGGCCGCGGCCGACCCGTCGAACCACTCGATGGCCGTGGTCCGCGCCGACGAGCTCTACAACTCCCAGCGCGTCGAGCTGATCGGCGTGCAGTCGCAGCGGCTGCCCGCGGTCGCCATCTGGCGCGGGTACGACCAGGCGGGCCTCACCGAGCTGGCCGGCCGCCTGCGCCAGGACGCCGGCCGGCCGGCCGAGGTCAGCGGCACGCTGACCGCGCGGGTCACGGCGACCGTCGGCGAGACCGCGGTGCGGGTGGGCGCGCTGGTGTCGGCGCCCGGCGAACCGCCGAGCATCGTCTGGCTGGGCAAGCTGCGCAAGGGCACCCGCGACTACTCCGCCGCGGTGCCGGGCTGCGCGGACAACACCTGCCGCCTGGTCGGCCTCGCCGTCGGCCGGGACACCGGGGAGAGCGGCCCGGTCCAGGCCACCCTGGCGATCGAGGAGCTGCGCTCGGCCGGTCAGCCGCTGGCACTGCGCTTCGACACGGCTGCGGCCTGGAAGTTCCTGGTGGACCGCACCCCCAACGCGACCGTGAAGGTGACCTCCGGCGCGCACCTGGGCGTCAGCGTCACCTCCGCCGACCAGGGCGACGTGCTGATCTCCTACCTGGACACCCCGCAGGAGCTGCCCGCGGTGCTGGCCGGCGCCGCGCCGAGCAGCGACGACCCGGAGCACTTCGACCTGCCCGGCTTCGCCGAGGCCCCGCAGTCGTTCGGCGTGCTGGAGAAGGCCGCCCTGCTGCCCCGCGCGGGCGAGCACGGCCTGCTGTTCGACCTGGACCTGGCGGTGCGGGCGGCCTCGGTGACGCAGGGCCTGTCCGACGCGACGGACCTGCGCTACGAGGTGTGGGCCGCCGCGGACGCCCCGGCCGACCTGGCGACCAAGCTCGCCGGGCAGGGCGTACGCGTGCTGCGTACTGAGACGGTGCCGGACGAGCTGGACCGGCTCGGCCGCCGCGCCCCGGCCCTGGGCCTGCGGCTCTACCTGCTGGCGGGCATCGCCGCGGCGCTGCTGGCGCTGGGCGTGCTGGCACTGAGCACCCGCCTGGGCGCCGGCGAGCGCCGCGCCGAGCTCGCCGCGCTGCGCGTCACCGGCGTACGCCCCGGCGTGCTGCGGCGGGGCCTGCGCCGCGAGCGGCTGGCCCTGCTCGGCCTGCCGATCCTGGTCGGCCTGCTGGTCGGCGTCGGCGCGGCCGCGCTGATGCTGCCCGGCATCCCGCTGGTCACCGTCGGCACGGCGGGCGCGCCCGGCCTGGCCGGCGACGTGCTCGGCGCGCTCGTCCCGAGCCTGGCCCTGGACGCGCTGCCGCTGGCCGTCGCGGGCGCCGCGCTGGTACTGCTGCTGGCGGTGCTGCGCGGCGGACGCCTGGTCAAGCGGGCCACCCCCGAACTCATCCGAGGAGGCAACCGGTGAACGGCTCGGTGACCTGTCGCGGCCTGGTCTACATCTACCGGCTGGAGGGGTACGACGTGGTCGCCCTCGGCGGGGTGGACCTGGACATCGCCCCCGGCGAGTCGGTGGCGCTGCTGGGGCCGTCCGGCTCCGGCAAGTCGACGCTGCTGTCGCTGCTCGCGGGCCTGATCCGCCCGGCCGCCGGGCGGGCCACCGTCGGCGACACCGACCTGGCCAAGGCGACCGAGGCCGAGCTGGCCCGGATGCGCGCCACCGAGGTCGGCGTGGTGCTGCAGGGCGCCGAGCGCAACCTGCTGCCGTACCTGACCTCCGAGCAGAACGTGCGCTTCGCGCAGCGGGCCGCCCGCAGCCACGGCGTCACCGACCTGCCCGCCCCGCGCGACGTGCTCGCCCTGGTCGGCCTGCTCGGCGTACGCGGACGGCTGCGCCAGCGCCCGCACGAGCTGACCCCCGGCGAGCGGCAGCGGCTGGCGCTGGCCGTGGCGCTGGCGCACAAGCCCGGCCTGCTGCTGGCAGACGAGCCCACCAGCCAGCTCGACTCGGTGGCCCGTGACGAGGTCATCGCGTCGCTGGAGTCGGTGCGCCGGGCCGGCACCACGGTCGTCGTCGTGACCCACGACCCCGAGGTCGGCGCGGGCATGGGCCGCCAGGTCACCATCCGCGACGGCCGCGTCGGCGGCGAGGGCAGCCTCGGCGAGGAGTTCGCGGTGGTCGGCCGGGACGGCTCGGTGCACCTGCCGCCGGAGGTGCTCGCGGTGCTGCCGCCGGGCACCCGGGTCCGGGCCCACCCGCGCCCCGACGGCACGGTGCTGCTGACCCCGGCACACGCCGTCGCCGCCGTCACGCCCGACGAGTACGAGCCCGCCGACGACGCGACCGTCTTCGCCAGGCACGCCGCGGCCGTCCCCGACTACTCCCGCGAGCCCGACTACTCCCGTGAGGTGGCCTGATGACCCGGACGCTGCTGGCCGAGCGGATCACCATGGCGTACGGCAAGGACCGGGCCGTGCTGCGCGACGTGTCCGTCGCCGCCCAGCCCGGCCGCATCCTGGCCGTCACCGGCGCGTCCGGCGCGGGCAAGACGACGCTGCTGTGGGCGCTGGCCGGGCTGCTGCACCCGGTCGAGGGCCAGATCAGCCTGGACGGCACTCCGCTGCGCGACCGCGACCAGGCCGTGGCGCAGGGGATCGTGCTGATCCCGCAGCACAACGGGCTCGCCCCGACCCTCACCGCCGCGGAGAACATCCTGGTGGCGCTGGTGTCGGCGGGCGCGCGGGCGGCCGACGCGCGGCGGCTCACCGCCGACGCGCTGACCCAGGTGGGCCTGGCCAACCAGGCCGAGCAGCTGGTCGAGGAGCTGTCCGGCGGGCAGCAGCAGCGTACGGCCATCGCCCGGGGTCTGGCCCTGCGCGGCAGCGTGCTGCTGGCCGACGAGGTGACCAGCGAGCTCGACGCCGCCAACCGCCAGACGGTGCTGTCGCTGCTGCGCGCCGAGGCCGACCGGGGCGCGGCGGTCGTCTTCGCCACCCACGACCCCCAGGCGGCCGCCGCCTGCGACGCCGAACTCCACCTCGTCGACGGCCACGCCACCGCCCCCGTCCACTGACCCGCGAATCGCGTTCATGGTGCAGTCGAGCCGCCTGCTCCGACGCGCCGGGTAGCGGCCGGTCCGAGCGCCCGCCCGGCCTTCGCAACGTCGACGGGCGAGCGGGTGCCCGTATGTCGCATGTGGATCGTCGGCGCTATGCTGCCTGATCGTGGTAGTCGATGGAGTTCCGATTTCTCCGCACCGCGATGATCCGCACGATGTCGTCTACTTTCGGCGGCATCCGGGTGACGACGCCGGACGGCTAGCGCCGGGCCAGGTCTTCCTGCGCGGCTGCCCGCCGGCGGTGCGGGCGAAGTTTTTCGCGGTGCTGGTCGCGGTGGCGAAGGCGCCTCCGCACCGGTTCGCCGGCGGCGGGCTGTGGGAGGCGATGCACGCGCCCATGTCCGGCTGGTACGAGGTGCGCGTCGACGGTCCCAAGCCGGGTGGGGGCCGAGGTCGCCACCACTACCGGCTCTTCTGCCTGATCGACCTCGCGGCACAGGGCCGGCACAAGCCGCTGCTGGTCGTCATCACCGGCCTGATGAAGCCGATCGGGACGACGCTCTCCGACGCCGACTATGCGGCGGTGCGGCGGCTGGGCGCGGAGTATCTGGCACGCAATCCACGGTCTGTGGGCTGAACCCGTCAGGCCGCGAGGCGGGCGTGGGTCTCCGGGGTGGGCCGCCCGGTGCGCAGCGCGTCCGTGACCGCTCGCCGCTCCCGCTCTGGCATGGGTTCGAGCCTGATACGCAGTCCGAGTGCGGCGGCGACCTCGGCGAGGGTGCCGACCGTCGGGTTGGGGCTGGTGGCAGACAGGAGCCGACGCACCACGGCGGGTTCAGCGCCGATCGCTCGGGCTAGCTCGGCCTTGTTCAGGCGGGCCGACTCTCGCGCCTCCTCCAGTGCGTTGATCAGCGCGTCGACGGTCGCGATACGGACTGACTCGGTGAGGTAGGACCTCAGGAACTGCGGGTCGTCCAGATTCTCCGCAAGGTCGTCCCAGAACGCGCTGTCCATGAGCCCTCCACGGGGTCGGGGTGCGTAGCATTTATGCTACGCACCCCGACTGCCTGCCGCAACGGGGTCAGCGGGAGTAGACCTCGAACTCCCAGAGGGAGTAGCCGTACGAGGTGGCCCGTTGCACGCCCTGCATGCGGATGTAGCGGGCGTTGACGGAGGTGAAGGTGTTCACGTCGACGCCACCGTTGCCGGCCGTCGTCGAGAACGCGGTGGTCCAGGTCGAGCCGTCGGTGGAGACGTCGATGCGGTACGAGCGCCCGTACGCCGCCTCCCAGCGCAGGATGACCCGCCCGACGGACCGGACGCTGCCCAGGTCCACGGTGATCTGCCGGCTGTCGGCGTAGCTGCTGCTCCACCGGCTCTGCGGGTTGCCGTCCACGGCGTTGCCGACCGGGTAGAACAGCTGGCTGCCGTTCGCCGAGACGGGCCTGCCCTGGGCGAGGTTCGTGATGTCCTGGCCGCGCTTGGCCGGGAACGACACCACCTGCTGGTACGTCGGCCGGTTCTGCCAGGCGGTCAGCGGCGCGGTGATGCCGCCGAGCGCCGACTGCAGGATGGCGTCGGCACACCACTGGTCACCGGCGGCGCAGTGGTCGTCGCCGGGGTAGACGGCGCTCGCCGCCTGCCCGTTGGCCGTGCCGAGGGTGGACAGCAGCATGGACCGGCAGGCGCTGAGCACGCCGTTGCCGCAGTACGTGCGGCCGAGGCCGCCCGCGACCGGGTCGCCGAGCACGGCCCGCAGGTCCTTGTCGACGTACCCCCACCAGCCGTGCTGGAAGGAGGAGCCCTTGTGCGCCTGGCCCGCGTTCAGGGAGCCGGGCAGGCCGGAGCCGGGGCCGTTCTGGCCGCCGGACGGCGACTCGTTGATGCTCATCGCGTCGACCAGGGCCGTGTAGAGCCCGTCGCCGAGCCCGCCCTGGAACTGGCCGCTGACCAGCAGCGGCCACCACGCGTCGAAGATCCGGATCGCGTCGGCGTGGGCGTAGACCTTCGACCCGGCGGCGGTCTCGACGCGCTTGGCGCCGGACTGCTGCCAGGCCTTGAGCTTGCTCACGGCGGCGGCCAGGGTCGGGTCGGTGACGGCCTGGCTCTCCACGACCCGGAGCAGGTCGTCGAGCACCTTCCAGCCGCGCAGGTCGGTGACGCCCGCGTTCTCGACCAGCCGGGTGAGCGAGGCGCGGGTGAACTTCTGGCCGCTCGCGAGCGCCGCCTTGAGCGGGGCGTCGAGCAGGTCGCCGCGGTGCACCGAGCCGAAGCTGAAGTCGCCGTCGGCGGCGCCGAAGTCCCTGGCCTGCCGGTTGTTCCAACTGATGTAGTAGTCCTGGTTCACCGACTGCGGGTGCGTGCTGTTCGGCGCGTACACGGCGGTGTTGTTGGCGGGGTTGAAGCCCTGCCACTCGTAGGCGGCGTCGCCGCGGACCGGCAGATTCTGGTTGTGGCCCGCGGCCCGCACGGGGTTGCTGCCGGACATGAAGTAGGCGCTGTCGGTGGAGTTGACGTAGAACCAGTTGAACGAGTAGCCGACGTTGGCGGCGGCGTTCTTGAAGTCGGCCGGGGTGCCCATCGCGGCGGGGTCGTTGAACATCTGGAAGCCGATGGCCGAGTCGGCCTCGTGCCGGTAGGTGGAGCGCAGGTGGGTGAAGGCGTGCGGCACGCCGCCGACCCTGCCGCGCCAGGCCACCAGGCCGAGCTTGGTCCGGTACGTGACCAGCTTGTAGGACCCGGCGGCGGTCGGGTCGGCCACCGACGGGTTCCAGCTGTTGGTGTGCGACAGCTCCTCCATCGCGGTGCAGACGCCCCGGTAGAGGTACCTGTTGCTGTTCAGGGTCGGTGCGGAGCCGTCGGTGGTGCACAGCGGCAGCGCGTACGTGTCGGTGATGTCGTGCGCGGCCGAGGTGGCGCTCCACGCGTAGTCCTGCCCGCGCCCGAGCAGCACGTACAGGTTGAGCCCGGCGAACGCGGCGCCGCGCGCGCTGATGCCGGGGCCCTGCAGCTCCTGCACCATGAGCAGCTGCGGGGAGAAGTAGCCGGTCTGCGGCCCGAACACGGCGATCGGGTGGCCGGTCGCGGAGTGCGCCGCGGAGACGACCGCGGCGTTGGACATGCCCTTGCCGTCCGGCCCGATGGTGAGGCTGCCGAGCGCGGCGGCGATGTCCGACTTCGCGGTGACCGAGCTGGTCGCCGACCCGGTCGGGTTGGTCACCACCGGTTCGACCACGGCCGATCCGGCGTCGGGCAGCACCACGCCGGACGCGTTGTCGTCGGCCGCGCCGTACGGGAAGCCGGTGCCGTCGTGCACGGTGAGCACGGTCTCCGGGTCGTTGCGCATGCGGAACGCGTGCCACACCGCGTCGCCCTCGACCGCGCCGTAGCGGGCCCGCGCGGCCACCCGGACCAGCGCGGATTCCATCTCCTTGCCGCCACCGCCGCCGAACAGGCCGCCGACCACGCCCGCGATGGCGATCAGGTCGGTCATCGTGAACCGCACCGGGCCGCCCTCGTTGGTGATCGCGTCGAGGTGGCCGGTGAGCACGTACTCGCCGGGGCAGTTGCGGTCGGCCATGCACTTCGCGATGTAGGCGTTCACGCCCGCGATGTAGTTCTGCACGTCGTCGTAGAGCTGCGCGCCCCGGGTGCCGAGCGTGCGCAGCGCGTCGACCTGCGCCTGCAGGTCGGCCTCGGTGTAGGGCGCGTTGCGCCAGACGCTCTGCTCCAGCGACCGGTTGCCCGCCGCGCCCCCGGCGAACGGGGTCAGCGTGCCCCGGCCGACGTGGCGCAGCAGGTCCATGGTGAACAGCCGGTCCTCGGCGCCGGCGTAGCCCGCCCCGAACATGGTCCCGGGCCGGGTGGTGCCGGTGACGTGCGGCGTGCCGGTGGCCTTGTCGCGCACGATGGTCACGTCGGAGCGGGGGGAGTAGGTGCGTTCGGCCTGCCCGGCGGGCACCCCGAACGCGGCGTCGTTGAAGTAGGCCGGGATCTGCTCGTCGGTGAGCCCGGCGTAGTTGTAGACCAGGTTGGCGTACCGGTCGAGCTGGTCGGCCGAGTGCGCGGGCCGGGTGCCCAGCGTCTGGTGGCCGAGGATGTCGACGAGGGTGGCGTTGCCGTTCTGGCCGGGCGGCAGGATGTCGGAGCACTCCTGCAGGCAGTAGTCGTTGGGGGCGAGCACGGCCGCGGCGGCGGGCGCCGGGGGCGGCACGAAGGCCGCGAACGCCCCGGCCGTGGCCAGGGCGGCGGTGGCGGCGAGGGGGCGTCTGGCCCGTGCGTACGGGCCGGTGGCGCGTCGGGACATGGGTGGATCCCTTCGGCGGGGGACGGGGACGGGTCCGCTGAGCCGCATCGGACGACCGGTCCACGCGCTGGGTGAGGGCGCAGCCTGCCACCGACGCACTTACATGAAGCAATTTCGTGTACCGGATGGTAACGAGGAATTTACGAGTGTGAAAGAGGTCACTCATGACTAGTTGACCGGCGGGTAGGCAAGGGCTTAGTGATCGTTCAGGCAAGCGGGCTAGGCTGTGCTCGAAATCCTGTGATCCAGGTATCACCACCCGGGAGGAAACGTGGACGCCAACGAGATCGCCGCAGGCCGCGAACGCTGGCAGCAGCGGTACGACAAGGCGCACAAGCGCCACGCGGACTTCACCACGCTCAGCGGGGTGGAGGTGGAGCCGCTCTACGGCCCGCCCGCCGACGTCGACTACCCGGGCTTCGAGCGCATCGGCTGGCCGGGCGAGTTCCCGTTCACTCGCGGCCTCTACCCGACCGGCTACCGGGGCCGGACCTGGACCATCCGCCAGTTCGCCGGGTTCGGCAACGCGGTGCAGACCAACGAGCGCTACAAGCTGATCCTGGGCGCGGGCGGCGGCGGCCTGTCGGTCGCCTTCGACATGCCGACCCTGATGGGCCGCGACTCCGACGACGCCCGCTCGCTGGGCGAGGTCGGCCACTGCGGCGTGGCCGTCGACTCGGCCGCCGACATGGACGTGCTGTTCGGCGGCATCGACCTGCAGAAGGTCACCACCTCGATGACCATCTCCGGCCCCGCCGTGCCGGTGTTCTGCATGTACCTGGTCGCCGCCGAGCGCCAGGGCGCCGACCTGAGCAAGCTCGACGGCACCCTGCAGACCGACATCTTCAAGGAGTACATCGCGCAGAAGGAGTGGCTGTTCGACCCCGAGCCGCACCTGCGCCTCATCGGCGACCTGATGGAGTACTGCGCGCACAACATCCCGAAGTACAAGCCGCTGTCGGTGTCGGGCTACCACATCCGCGAGGCCGGGGCGACCGCCGCGCAGGAGCTGGCGTACACGCTGGCCGACGGCTTCGGCTACGTCGAGCTGGGCCTGTCCCGCGGCCTGGACGTCAACGTGTTCGCGCCCGGCCTGAGCTTCTTCTTCGACGCGCACATCGACTTCTTCGAGGAGATCGCGAAGTTCCGCGCCGCCCGCCGCATCTGGGCCCGCTGGATGCGCGACGTGTACGGCGCCACCAGCGAGAAGGCGCAGTGGCTGCGCTTCCACACGCAGACCGCCGGCGTCTCGCTCACCGCGCAGCAGCCGGTCAACAACGTGGTGCGCACCGCGGTCGAGGCGCTGTCGGCCGTGCTCGGCGGCACCAACTCGCTGCACACCAACGCCCTGGACGAGACCCTCGCCCTGCCCACCGACGAGTCGGCCGAGATCGCGCTGCGTACCCAGCAGGTGCTGATGGAGGAGACCGGCGTGGTCAACGTCGCCGACCCGCTGGGCGGCTCCTGGTACGTCGAGGCGCTCACCGACAAGATCGAGGCCGAGGCCGAGGCGATCTTCCAGCGCATCAAGGACCGGGGCACCGACGGCACCATCACCAGCGGCATCCTGCGCGGCATCGAGGACGGGTGGTTCACCTCCGAGATCGCCGACTCGGCGTACATCTACCAGCGCGCGCTGGAGGAGGGCGCCAAGCGCATCGTCGGCGTCAACTGCCACACCGGCACCATCGCCAAGGACCTGGAGATCATGCGCGTCTCCCACGAGGTCGAGCGCGACCAGGTCAAGCTCCTCCAGGCCCGCCGCACCGACCGCGACCAGGCCGCCGTCGACGCCGCCCTCAAGAAGATGATCGAGGTCGCCCGCACCGACGCCAACATGGTCCCCGCCATGCTCGACGCCTGCCGCGCCGAGGCCACCCTCGGCGAGATCTGCGACGCGCTACGCGACGAGTGGGGCATCTACCGCGAACCGGCCCGCTTCTGACCCGCCCGCCGACGCGCCGATCTTGCGCGGACTGTGGGGACGACACGCCCGTACCGGGCAGATCCCTAACAGTTCGCGCAAGATCGTCGCGATCATGGCGGCAGGAGGGACCTTTGCGGGGGGTTCGTCACGGGCGTGGGAGACTGGGTAACCATGAGCGATCTCCGACCCGGACAGTCGATCTTCACGCGTGGCGCCGTGGACCTCGGCGCCCTGGCCTCCCGTAACCAGGCCGCCCCGGCCGCCGCCGAGCAGCAGCAGGCCGCCGCGCCCGCCGCCCCGGCCGGCCCCGGCAACGGCGGCTTCCCCGGTGCGCCCGCGGGGGGCGGCGTCGTGGTGGACGTGACCGAGGCCAACGTCCAGGACGAGGTGCTGCAGCGGTCGATGGCCACCCCGGTCGTGGTGGCGTTCCTGGCCCCCGGCTACCCCGAGGTGCAGCAGCTCGCCGACGCCCTGGCGCAGCTCAACGCCGCCGACGGCGGCAGCTGGGTGCTCGCCCGCGTCGACGTGCAGGCCAACCCGCGCCTGGCCGCCATGTTCCGGGTGCAGAGCGTGCCCACGGTGTACGCCGTGGTCGGCGGCCAGCCGATCGACGCGTTCGCCGGGCCGGTGCCCGCCGCGCAGCTGCGCCAGTGGCTCGACGCCGTGCTGCGCGCGGGCGGCGTCGAGGTGGCCGTGCCGGAGGACCCGCGACTGGAGGCCGCCGACGAGGCCCTGATCATGGGTGACCTGGACGAGGCCGAGCGGGCGTACCGCAAGATCCTTTCGGACTCGCCGAAGGACGCCGCCGCCGAGGCCGGCCTGGCCCAGGTGGTGCTGGCCAAGCGGATCGCGGGCGTGGACCCGCAGGCCGCGGTCGCCGCGGCCGACGCCGCGCCGGACGACGTCGCCGCGCAGCTGAAGGCGGCCGACGTCGAGGTGCTGGCCGGTCAGGCGGAGCAGGCGTATCGGCGGCTGGTGGAACTGGTGCGCCGCGTCTACGGTGACGATCGGGAGGCGGTGCGGCAGCACCTCGTGTCGCTGTTCGCCGTCGCCGGGCCGGACGATCCCGCGGTGGCGGCCGCGCGACGCGCCCTGGCCAGCGCTTTGTTCTAGACATCGGCCGGCCCAGGGGAGAGGTGTATGCGCCGCATCGCGGTTCTCGACGCGCCGTCGAACCTGGGCCTGCGCCCGCCGACCGAGACCTCCGTGCCCGGCTGCGCCAAGGCGCCCGGCGCGCTGCGCGACAAGCAGCTGCTGACCCGGCTCGACGCGCGGGATGCCGGCTGCCTCACCCCGCCCCGCTACGACCCGGGCGACTGGCGTCCCGGCGACGGGGTTGCCCACGCGGCGCAGATCCACTCGTACAGCGTGCGGCTGGCGGAGCGGATCGGCGTGATCGTCGACGGCGGGGAGTTCCCGCTGGTGCTCGGCGGGGACTGCTCGATCCTGCTGGGCTCGGCGCTGGCCATGCGCCGCCTCGGCGAGGAGGTCGGCGGCCGGATCGGCCTGGTCTTCGTGGACGGCCACTCCGACTTCCGCCACCCGGGCAACGCGCCGTACGTCGGCGCCGCCGCGGGCGAGGACCTCGCGCTGGTGACCGGCCGGGGGCAGACCGAGCTGGCCGGGATCGAAGGGCGGCGGCCGTACTACCGCGACACCGACGTGGTCGTGCTCGGCATCCGCGAGCACGACGAGTACCGGCTGGACCTGCAGGCGGCCGGGTTCGCCGTGCGCCCGGCGACGGCGGTGCGGGCCGAGGGCGCCCGGCGCACCGCGCAGTGGGCCCGCGAGCGCCTGGCCGACTGCGCCGGGTTCTGGGTGCACGTGGACGTCGACGTGCTCGACCCCGCGGTGATGCCCGCGGTCGACGCGCCCGAGGCGGGCGGCATCGCGCTGACCGAGCTGGAGCTGCTGCTGGCGGGCCTGGTCAACACGCCGGACTGCCTCGGCATGGAGGTCACCGTCTTCGACCCCGACCACGACCCCGACGGCCGCTACGCCACGGAGCTCGTCGCCGCCCTGGCCACCGGCCTGGCCCCGCTCATGCCCCCCAAGCGCACCGCGGCCAAGCCCCGCGTCCCCGCACCCCGCAAGGCACCGGCCCCCCGCGCCGTCGCCTGACCGGGCGGGCCCCGGAGCGTGGCGCGGGCAACGGGAGGCGGAGGGCGGCGAGGGCAGGCCGGAGGGCGGAGTTAGGGTTGCGCGCATGCCCGCTGTGCTCTCCACCGTGACGACGGTCGTCGCCCTGCTGCTGGCCGCAGTCGCCCTGCTCGCGGCCGCGCTCAACCGCGCGCCGGACCGGGTGCAGTTCATCGGCACCATCGTGGTCAGCGTCGCCGCCGTCGCGCTGGTCGGTGCGGCCGTCGTCAGCTGGATCGGCGGGCACACCCCGCGCGAGGTGACCACCTTCCTCGGGTACGCCCTGACGATGGTGCTGCTGCCCGCGGGCGCCTGGATCGTGGGCCGGATGGAGCCGACCCGGTTCGGCAGCCTGATCGTCGGCGTGGCCGCGCTCATCGTGCCGGTGCTGGTGCTGCGGATCGGCCAGGTGTTCGGTGGCTAGGGGCGTCAACACCGGCCTCGGCCGGGTGCTCGTGTTCGTGTACGGCCTGTTCGCCGTCGCCGCGACCTGCCGCGCGGGCGTGCAGATCATCCTCAGGTTCAGCGAGGCCCCGGTCTCGTACCTGCTCAGCGCCCTGGCCGCGGTGCTCTACATCGTGGCGACGGTCGGCCTGGTGCGCGGCGACGCGGGCGGTCGCCGCCTGGCCCAGGTCTGCTTCACCGTCGAGCTGATCGGCGTGCTCGCCGTCGGCACGCTCAGCGTGCTGGCCCCGCAGGACTTCCCGGACGCCACGGTCTGGTCCGGTTTCGGCGAGGGGTACGGCTACCTGCCGCTCGTGCTGCCCGTGCTCGGCCTGATCTGGCTGCGCCGCAAGGATCCCGCGACGGTCTGACGCCTCGGGCAACCCCGCCCCACCGGCCCCGTGTTCAAGGGGTGAAGCGAGGAGGCGGGATGAAGGACGTCGACGGGTTCCGCGAGTACGCGGGCAGCCGGCTGGAGGGCTGGCGGCGCACCGCGTACCTGCTGTCCGGTGACTGGCACCTCGCGGACGACATGGTGTCGTCCGCGCTGACCGGGCTCTACCGGCACTGGGACCGCGTGTCGCGGATGGACAACCCCGACGCCTACATCCGCACCTGCCTGCTGCGGGCGATGCTCAACGAGCGCCGCCGCCCGTGGCGGCGGGAGCGCTCCTTCGACGTGCTCCCCGACCGGGCGGCCACCACACCGCCGCCGGACGGGGTCGCCGACCGGGAGGCCGTCGTCGCCCTGCTCGCCGAACTGCCGGCCCGCCGCCGGGCGGTGCTCGTGCTGCGGTACTTCTGCGACCTGTCGGTCGAGCAGACCGCGGCGGAGCTCGGCTGCTCGGCCGGCACCGTCAAGAGCCAGACGTCCCGGGCCCTGGAGGCGCTGCGCGCGCGCCTGCAGGGCACCGGGCTGGTCGCCGAGGAGGCCTGATGAACGACCTGACCGAACAGATGCGCGCAGCCACTGCCGCACCCCCGCCCAGCACGCTCGACCTGGACGGCTTCATCGCCCGCGAGCAGCGGCGCACCCGGCTGCTGCGCTGGAGCGGCGGCAGCGGCGCGGTGGCGCTGCTGGTCGCCGCCGTGCTGGCCGTGCCCGCCCTGTACGCCGGGGACGGCGGCACGGGCCTCACGCCGGGGCTGGCCGGGCCGCGGTGCCCGACACCCGGCCCGAACCCGACCGAGGTGCCGCAGGACCCGGCCGAGCCCGGCCCGTCGCCGCTGCCGCTGGACCGGTGCGCCGAGACGGCCGCCCGCCTGGGCACGGCGCTGCGCGCGGCGCTGGCCGGGACCGCGCCGCGGGTGACCGCCACCCCGCGCACCCCCGAGGTCTTCGTCTACCAGCCGCGCTACGCGCAGTACGAGGCCGACTTCGCGCTGGCGGGTGCCGCCGGGACGGGCGGCCTACGGGTGGAGGTGAAGGTCGTGCCGGACAATCCGCCCACCGAGCAGCAGGTCTGCCCGCCGGGGCAGCCCGGAGCGAGGAAGTGCTCGTACCGGATCACCCGGTCGGGGACGGTGCTGTTCACGTACGACGCGAACTTCTCCCGCAAGGCCGAGGCGTACCTGCGCGACGGCACGCTGATCACGGCGTCCGCCGGCGTGCCCGTCCCGGAGGGGACGAAGACGCACGAGGTGGCGCCGCCACCGCTGACCACCGATCACCTGCTCGCCCTGGTGCAGTGGCCGGGGCTGAGGCTGCTCCCGGGCGTGGCCGCAAGCCCGCCGCCACCCGGTGACCCCGCCACCGAGGCGCTGATCGACACCATCGTGCTGAACCTGCGGCGCAAGCTGCCCGACGGAGCCTTCGCCCAGCCGCCCGTGCCCGGTTCGCCCGAGAACGGCCTGCGGGCCTGGTACGAGGCGGGCGGGCTGGGCGTGATCACGGCCGAGGTCGCCGGCACCTGCGTCGACCCGGGCGCCGCAGCGGAGTGCGACCGGGAGCCCTGCCCCGAGCAGCCGGACAGCGTCTACTGCGTGGTCGACACGGACGGCACCAGGATCGTCGGCGCGCACGGCTCGGCGACCTTGTTCACGCCCGCCGGCCGCGTCTTCACCGTCACCGCCGAGGGCGCCCTCGCCCAGCGCCTCACCAACGCCGACCTGGCCGTCATCGCCCAGGCCCTCGCCGCCACCCCACCTCGCTGACCCGACCCGGCCCCGCCCCCGTCAAGATCGCGACGATCTTGCGCGAACTGTTGCCGATTCGCCCGGAAGGGGCGTGTCGTACCCACAGTTCACGCAAGATCGTCGCCTGGTGGCTAGCGGATCGCGCGGAGGAAGGATTCGGTGATGGGGACGGCGGTTTCGCTGGGCTTGACGCCGTTCTCGACGAAGACGGCGAAGGCGATGTCGCCCTGCCAGCCGATGAACCAGGCGTGCGTGTGCGCGGGGTTGTCGTCGTACTCGGCGGTGCCGGTCTTGCCCGAGACGGGGCCGCCGGGGACGTCCTTGAGGGTGGTGGCGGTGCCGGCGGTGACGACCTCACGCATCATGGCGCGCAGCGGGTCGAGGGTGGTCTGCTTGAGGGCGGGGCCGTCGGGGGCGGGCTTGGCGGGCACGGGGTCGAGCAGCAGGACGGGCTGCTTCCACTGGCCCCGGGCGACCGCGGCGGCGACGCCCGCCATGGCGACGGGGCTGACGATGGTCTGGCCCTGGCCGAAGGAGGCGGCGGCCTGCTCGGTCGCCGAACCGCCGGCCGAGACCCGGCCGGTGAAGGCGGGGTAGCCGAGGTCCCAGGTCTGCCCGACGCCCAGCGCGCTGCCCGCGGCGGCGAGGCCGTCGGGGCCGAGCTGCGGGGCCAGCGAGGCGAACGCGGTGTTGCAGGAGCGGGCGAAGTCGGTGTGGAACGGGACGTTGCCCAGCTCCATGAAGTTCGAGTTCTTGAACTGCCGGCCGTCGACGGTGAAGAACTTCGGGCACGCCACGGTCTGGTTCGCGGTCACCTTGCCCGCGTCCAGCAGCGCGTACGCCGACACGGTCTTGAAGGTGGAGCCCGGCGGCACCTGCGCGGTGAAGGCCAGGTTGTCGTCGCCGGTGTTGGCCACCGCGAGGATCCGCCCGTCGCTGATCCGGATCGCCACCATCGCGCTGCGCTGCTTCTCGGTGGCCAGCGCCCGCTCGGCGGCGAGCTGCACGGCCGGGTCGAGCGCGGTCTTCAGCGGCTGGCCGGGCTTGGCCTCGACGGTGAGCAGCGGGGTGTCCTGCCGGGTGCCGTCGGTCGCCTTGCGGGTCACCACGACGCTCTGGCCGGGCACGCCGCGCAGCCGGTCGTCGTAGGTGCGCTGGATGCCGCCGAGCCCGGCCTGGTCGCCGACGGCGTACACCCCCGGCTTGCTGTCCATGATCTCCTTGGTCACCGGGCCGACCGTGCCGAGCAGGGCACGGGCGAACGTCCGGCTGGGCGCGAGCAGCCGCTCCTCCTCGCGGAACGTCGTGCCGATCAGCGCGCGCAGGCTGGACCGGATCGGGTCGTAGACCTCCCGGCGCAGCGTCACGATCTCGACGAAGGCGTCCGGCTTGGCCGCCTTGACCCGCGCCGCCAGGTCGCTCGTGCCGGCGTCCACCTTCGCCGCCTTGAAGATCGCGGCCAGGTCGGCGACCAGCTTGTCGAGGTCCTCGACGCGCTGCGGCTCGACGCCGACCACGACCACCGGCCGCGGCTTGACGATCTCCTCGCCGGTGCCGTCGAGCACCCCGGCCCGCTTGGCGGACAGGCGGCGCACGGCCAATTCGTCGCCGGGGGTCAGCTTCGGGTGGACCACGGCCGGCTCCCAGATGACCTGCCAGCCGTCCTTGCCCTTGGTCATCCGCACGTTGGTGGTGTAGTCCCAGGTGGTGCCGTCGGGCAGCGGCTGCGACACGGCGATGTCGGTCAGCGCCAGCCCCTCGTTCACGTTCGGGGTCTGCTTGTTCAGCGTCGGCGGCTTGTCCTTGAACGTGCCCGAGAGGGCCTTCAGCTCGGTCGACACCGCGGCGGCGTCGACCCGCTCGCCGGAGGCCCGGACGAAGGACACGCTGTCGAACGAGCCCGACCGCCAGCCGGACAGGAACGCGTCGAGCATCGGCTCCGGGCCGTCGTCCTTCGAACAGGCGGCAAGTGCCGGGAACAGCAGCGTCGCCGCCAGCACGGAGAGGAGAATCTTGGGACGGCGTACGTTCGAGCGCAGAGCCATGCGGGCATTCTGCCGTAAGGGGCCCGTCCTGTGGGACACCGAGCTGTCAGAGAGTGGACCGCTCGGGCGCGGGTGTCGGTGGGACCCGAACGAGTGCCTGGCCGGGGGTGCTGATTAGGCTGGGGTTGACGACGGGACGGCCCCTGCAACGGCCCGTCCCACCAACGACCCACAGCGTGGTGGGCGAAGGGGAGTGCTTTCTCATGGAGTCTGGCGGCCGAGTCGACGGCGGCGCTTCCGCTGATGTCGAGACCGGTGCGAGCGGTGACACCATCCGGGTCGAGGGCAGGCCGCATCCGCGGCCGGACGACCTCGACGACAGCGAGCTCGACGAGCCGCTGCCCAATGGCGAACGCCTGATCGCGGCCGCGGTCGCGCTGGCCGCCGGGGGCAGCCCGGCCGAGCTCTCGGCGGGTGCCCCGAGCCCGGCCGACGACCGGCTCGCCGAGGCCCAGCTGGTGCAGCGCTACTGGCGGTTCGCCCCGGACGAGGAGCTGGTCGACCTCACCCCCGCCCGCCTGGTCGAGGCGGCCCGCGCCCACCGCGAGCTGGCCGCGCGGCGCAACCCCGGCGAGCTGAAGCTGCGCCTGTCCCAGTCGGAGCACCCCCGCCACACCGTCGTGGAAGTGGTCACCGACGACATGCCGTTCCTGGTGGACTCGGTCACCGCGGCGCTGTCCGCGCGCAAGGACGTGCAGCTGCTGGTGCACCCGGTGATGGTGGTGCGCCGCGACGAGCAGGGCGACCTGACCGAGGTGTGCGCCGACGTCGAGCCCGACGACGCCATCCCCGGCGACCTGATCGAGAGCTGGATGCGGATCGAGGTCGGCGCCATCCGCGACGAGGCGGAGCTGGCGCACCTGCGCGCCGACCTGGAGCGGGTGCTCGGCGACGTGCGCCGCGCGGTCGAGGACTGGCCGCGGATGCGGGCGCAGGCGCTCGCGCTGGCCGACGAGATCGCCGGCGCGGAGCTGCCGGTGCCGGACCGCGACATCACCGACTCGGTGGACCTGCTGCGCTGGCTCGCCGACCACCACTTCACCTTCCTCGGCTACCGCGAGTACGAGCTGGTCCACGTGCCCGGCGACGGCACCGACACCGACCTGATGCGGGCCGTGCCCGGCACCGGGCTGGGCATCCTGCGCGAGGACGCGTCCTCCACGGCCCGCACGCTGGAGTCGATGACGCCCGAGGCGCAGCACAAGGCGCTGGAGAAGCGCCTGCTCATCATCACGAAGGCGAACTCGCGGTCCACCGTGCACCGCTCGGCCTACCTCGACTACATCGGGTTCAAGACGTTCGACGCGGACGGCAACGTCGACGGCGAGCGCCGCTTCCTCGGCCTGTTCTCGTCGGCGGCATACCGCACCAGCGTGCGGGACCTGCCGGTGATCCGCCGCAAGGTGGACAGCGTGCTGGACCGCTCCGGCCTGTCCGCGCGCAGCCACTCCGGCAAGGACCTGCTGGAGATCCTGGAGACCTACCCGCGCGACGAGCTGTTCCAGATCGGCACGGACGACCTCTACCACGCCGTGACCGGCGTGCTGCGCATGGCCGGGCGCCGCCAGCTGCGGCTGTTCCTGCGCCGCGACGGCTACGGCCGGTTCATCTCGTGCCTGATCTACCTGCCGCGGGACCGGTTCACCACCGCGCACCGGCTGGCCATGCAGGAGATCCTGCTGCGCGAGCTGAACGGCATCGGCGTCGACTACACCACGCGGGTGAGCGAGTCGAACCTGGCGCGGGTGCACTTCATCGTGCGGACCGACCCGAACAACCCGCCCGGCGAGGTGGACGCCGACGCGCTGGCCGAGATGCTGGGCGACGCCACCCGCAACTGGGACGACGACTTCCGGCTGGTGCTGGAGCGCAAGGTCGGCGACGAGCAGGCCCGGCTGCTGGCCGCGCGTTACGTCGACGCGCTGCCGGAGACCTACAAGGACGGGCACCTGCCCTACGAGGCCGCGCAGGACCTGGCCAAGCTGGAGCTGCTGGAGGAGCCCGGCCAGCTGGAGATGCACCTGTTCCGGCGCAAGTTCACCGCGGGCACGGGCAGCATGGTCGAGGCCACCTCGCCCGGCAACGACGTGCGGTTCAAGGTGTACCGGCACGGCGAGCCGATGCTGCTGTCGGCGGTGCTGCCGGTGCTGCACTCGCTGGGCGTGCGGGTCACCGACGAGCGCCCGTACGAGGTGCGCCGCCCCGACGCGACCGTGTTCGTGTACGACTTCGGCCTGCAGCTGCCCGCCGGTGCGCGGGACCTGGCCGAGGTGCGCTCACACGTGGAGAACGCCTTCGCCGCCGCGTGGCGGGGCGAGGCCGAGGTCGACGGCTTCAACGAGCTGGTGCTGCGGGCCGGGCTGACCTGGCGCCAGGTCGTGGTGCTGCGCGCGTACGCGAAGTACCTGCGCCAGGCGGGCACCGTGTTCTCGCAGGAGTCGATGGAGTCGACGTTCACGGCGTACCCGCAGATCGCGGCGATGCTGGTGGCGCTGTTCGAGACCCGGTTCAACCCGGGGCTGCACCTGTCCGACGGCGAGCGCGGCAGCCAGGCCAAGGAGCTGATCTCGGCGATCGGCCGCCAGCTGGAGTCGGTGGCGAGCCTGGACCAGGACCGCATCCTGCGCAACTACCTGACGCTGATGCAGGCGACGCTGCGCACGTCCTTCTTCCAGAAGGCGGCCGACGGGCGGCCCAAGTCGTACATCGCGTTCAAGCTGGACCCGCAGGCGATCCCGGACCTGCCCGCGCCGCGGCCCAAGTTCGAGATCTTCGTGTACTCGCCCCGTTTCGAGGGCGTGCACCTGCGCTTCGGTGCGGTGGCGCGCGGCGGCCTGCGCTGGTCGGACCGGCGCGACGACTTCCGCACCGAGATCCTCGGCCTGGTCAAGGCGCAGATGGTCAAGAACGCGGTGATCGTGCCGGTGGGCGCCAAGGGCGGCTTCGTGCTCAAGCAGGCGCCGGCCGCGGGTGACCGCGACGCGCTGCAGGCCGAGGGCGTGGCCTGCTACCGCCGGTTCATCTCGGCGCTGCTCGACATCACCGACAACCTCGACGCGGGCAAGGTCGTGCCGCCGGCCGACGTGGTGCGCCACGACGGCGACGACCCGTACCTGGTGGTCGCCGCGGACAAGGGCACGGCGACGTTCTCCGACATCGCCAACGAGATCTCCGCGTCGTACGGGTTCTGGCTGGGCGACGCGTTCGCCTCGGGCGGCTCGGCCGGCTACGACCACAAGAAGATGGGCATCACCGCCCGCGGCGCGTGGGAGTCGGTCAAGCGGCACTTCCGCGACCTGGGCCACGACACCCAGACGCAGGACTTCACCGTGGTCGGCGTGGGCGACATGTCCGGTGACGTGTTCGGCAACGGCATGCTGCTGAGCGAGCACATCCGGCTGGTGGCCGCGTTCGACCACCGGCACATCTTCCTGGACCCGGAGCCCGACGCGGCGCGGTCGTACGCCGAGCGGCGGCGCATGTTCGACCTGCCGCGCAGCTCGTGGGCCGACTACGACACCAGCCTGATCTCCGAGGGCGGCGGCGTGTTCCCCCGTACCGCCAAGTCGATCCCGATCACGCCGCAGGTGCGCGCGGCGCTGGGCCTGGCGACCGACCCGCTCAAGGGCGCGGTCACCGCGATGAGCCCCGCGGAGCTGATGAAGGCGATCCTGCTGGCCCCGGTCGACCTGCTGTGGAACGGCGGCATCGGCACCTACGTCAAGGCCACCACGGAGTCGCACGCCGAGGTGGGTGACAAGGCCAACGACTCGATCCGGGTCAACGGCGGCCACCTGCGCGCCCGCGTCGTCGGCGAGGGCGGCAACCTCGGCCTGACCCAGGCCGGCCGGATCGAGTACGCCCGCAAGGGCGCCCAGGGCGCCGGTGGCCGCATCTTCACCGACTTCATCGACAACTCGGCCGGCGTGGACTGCTCCGACCACGAGGTCAACATCAAGATCCTGCTCGGCGCGGACCCCGAGCTGTCCCTGGAGGCCCGCAACGAGCTGCTGGCCAGCATGACCGACGAGGTCGCCGAGCTGGTCCTGCGGGACAACTACGGCCAGGCCACCACGCTCGGCAACGCCCGCGCCCAGACGCTGTCGCTGCTGCCCGTGCACCGCCGCCTGCTCACCGAGCTGGAGAAGGCGGGCAAGCTCGACCGCGCGCTGGAGGGGCTGCCCACCGACGAGGAGCTGGTGGCCCGGGGCGAGAACGGCGAGGGCCTGTCCACGCCGGAGTTCGCGGTGCTGATGGCGTACGTCAAGATCGCGCTGGAGGAGGAGATCGTCCAGTCCGACCTGCCCGACGAGCCGTGGACGGCGCAGACGGTGGCCGACTACTTCCCGACGCCGCTGCGCGGGATGACCCACCAGATGGCCGAGCACCGGCTGCGCCGCGACATCGTCACCACGGTGCTGGTCAACGAGACCGTCAACCGGGGCGGCATCACCTTCATCCACCGCGCGGTGGAGGAGGCCGGCGCGTCCGCCGCGGACGTGCTGCGCGCCTTCGAGATCGTGTGGGAGGTCTTCGACCTGCCCGCGCTGTGGGCCGCCGTCGAGGCGACCGACAACGAGATCCCGACCGCCGCGCAGACCGCCGTCTACCTCAAGGCCCGGCGGCTGATGGACCGGGCGGTGCGCTGGCTCATCCAGAACCGGCGCTCGCCGCTGGACGTGCCCGGCGAGATCGCCAAGCTCAAGCCCGGCGTGTCCGCACTCATGCCGCGCATGAAGGACATGTTCGTCGGCACGGAGCGCACGGGCATCGCCGAGCACGAGGCCGAGCTGGTCGGCCTCGGGGCGACGCCGGAGCTGGCCGAGTGGGGCGCCCGCACGCTCTACAGCTTCGGCCTGCTCGACGTCGTCGAGGTCGCCGCGGCGACCGGCCGCGACCTCGACGAGGTGGCCGGGGTGTACTTCGTGCTGTCCGAGCGCTTCCGCGTGGACGACCTGCTCACGAAGATCTCGCTGCTGCCCCGCGACGACCGCTGGCAGACCCTGGCCCGCATGGCGCTGCGCTACGACCTCTACGCGGCCCTGGCCGCACTCACCGCCGAGGTACTGGCCGCCGCCCCCACCGGCACCGCCGAGCAGCGCGTGGTCCAGTGGGAGCAGCACAACGCCAACGCCATCGCCCAGGCCAGAAAGTCCATCGCCGAGCTCGACGGCGCCAAGGCCGACCTGGCCCCCCTGTCCGTCCTCCTCCGCCAGATCCGCACCCTGGTCCGCACCGCCGCCGCCGCCTGACCCACGCCCCGCGCCCCTCGGGGCCGCGGGGCCCCTACGCCGCGGCGATCTTGCGTGAACTGTGGGGACGACACGCCCCTTCCGGGCATATCCC